>NZ_DKLH01000041.1:0-12274 GCF_002455685.1 Sphingobacterium sp. UBA6645 | reverse complement strand
TTAGTATTTAGACCTATGGCGATCGATTTGTTCGTCAATTATTTGGCGGTTTGTTTTGAAAGGAAGGATTTGTTTTGAACCAAAGGTTCAGAAACGAACCCCATTTTTTCTGTCAACATGATCCTGTTCATCCTTGCATCCTTCCTTTCCTGGTTCAAAGACAAATTTTCCTTCCTTTCTTGGCTCGAAGACAACGCACATTCGGATCATCCTCGCATCCTTCCTTTCCTGGTTCAAAACAATATTTGCAACAATTAAATGCATTAAACAAAAAAAAGGCGATTTCATCGAAATCGCCTTTTTTATTATCTTCTTTACTTCAAAGATTATCTTAAAGTAAATTTAAATCCTAAGCTGAAACGACCAGCTTCGAAGTTTGAGTTGTCAGAAAGGTTCCACCAAGGTTTCCAGTCGAAGTGTAAAGCTAGGGGAGCAGAAGGGATTTTGTACTCTAAACCAGCAGCAGGACGGATAGCGAATGCAGAATCATCGTTCGCGAAAGCGATTTGAGGACCTACACCTACATACCAACCTAAACCGTTAGTACCACCAAATGGTCTGTTGTAAGAATAGTCAACACCAATTACTGTGAAGTGATCTCCGAATAATACTTGTGCTTGACCAGCATTTGCACCACCGAATGAATGTTTAATTTGTGGACCGAATAGAGATGGGCCATCACCTAAGTCAATACCTAAACCGATTGCGGTTTTATAAGGAGTCTGAGCTTGTGCTTCATTTGCACCAAAAGCTAAAGCTGCTGCAGCTGCTAAAGATAGTAAGGTCTTTTTCATAAATTAAATGTTAAATAAACTTTATATTTTCATCATCAATGCAATTAGCTTGCCAAAGTTAAATTATGTTAAAGGTTTTTTTGAGATTTGTTAACGGAAAGCATGAATAAGTCGATTGTCGATTTTATGTAATTAGTGAAACTTTGTTTTAAAATTCAATAACTTTTCGTAATTTTGCCCTGCAAATAGATAACCCCCATAATATTTGCTATGCAATTAGATCCACAAAAATTCGTATCCGAAGGCCTTACTTACGACGACGTGTTATTGATCCCTGCTTACTCAGAGATTCTACCTCGTGACGTTGATACAAGTACCTTCCTGACTAAAAAAATAAAATTAAATATTCCTTTAGTGTCTGCTGCGATGGACACTGTAACTGGTGCCGACCTTGCTATTGCAATCGCGCAAGCGGGAGGAATTGGTATGTTACATAAGAACATGTCGATCGCAGAGCAAGCTGCTGAGGTTCGCAAAGTGAAGCGTTCGGAAAGCGGAATGATTCAAGATCCTGTTACCTTATTAGAGAACGCTACGGTGGGTGATGCCTTCCAAATTATGAGCGAACATAAAATTGGTGGTATTCCCGTAATCAATCAAGAGAATAGATTGGTTGGTATCGTAACGAACAGAGATCTTCGTTTCCAAAAAGATATGGCTAGACCGATCAGCGAACTGATGACTAAAACAAACTTAGTTGTTGCGCCTGAAGGTACAGACTTAATCAAAGCTGAAGAGATTTTACAAAACCATAAAATCGAAAAGCTTCCTGTCGTTGATTCAAACGGTGTATTGAAAGGATTGATCACTTTCAAAGACATTCAGAAATATAAGCATTACCCTAATGCAGCAAAAGATGGGCACGGTCGCTTATTAGTTGGTGCTGCTGTTGGTGTTACGCATGATACGGTTGAACGTGTTGATGCTTTGGTAAAAGCAGGTGTTGATGTTATTACAATTGATACTGCACACGGACATTCATTAGGCGTAATCAACAAATTAAAAGAAGTAAAAGCGAAATATCCTGAACTGCAGGTAATCGTTGGTAACATCGCGACTGGAGATGCTGCGAAGATGTTGGCAGACGCTGGAGCAGATGCTGTAAAAGTAGGTATCGGTCCGGGTTCAATTTGTACAACTCGTATTATCGCGGGTGTTGGTGTTCCTCAATTATACGCTGTTTATGAAGTTGCCAAAGCATTAAAAGGTACTGGGGTTCCTTTGATTGCTGACGGTGGTATCAAGCAAACAGGCGATATCGCAAAAGCGATCGCAGCGGGAGCTGATACGATCATGGCAGGTTCTTTATTTGCAGGAGTAGAAGAAGCACCAGGTGAGACCATCTTATTAGAAGGAAGGAAATTCAAATCTTACCGCGGAATGGGATCGATTGAAGCAATGGAAAAAGGATCGAAAGACCGTTACTTCCAAGATGTGGAAGACGATATTAAGAAACTAGTTCCAGAAGGAATCGTTGGTCGTGTACCATATAAAGGAACATTAGCCGAAGTAGTTTACCAATATATCGGTGGATTGCGCGCATCGATGGGTTACTGTGGCGCCGCAACAATCGAGCAATTACAAGGTGCAAGATTCGTAAGAATCACCGGAGCAGGACTTCGTGAATCGCACCCACACAATATTCAAATTACTAAAGAAGCACCTAATTATAATAGTAGAGGCTAGATTTAGATATTAGACAATAGACATTAGATGTTAGACATCGTATGGGGTAAAAAAAATCCTCTTGTTCGAAAGAACAAGGGGATTTTTTAGTTATTGATATGTGATAATGTTAAGAGGAAAAAGTTGTCTTTGAACCAGGAAAGGAAGGATTTTAGGATAATCAGGATCTTAGCAGTGCGCTATTTTTATCCCTATTTTCTTTCCAATCATGGTCATCCTTTAATCTTTCCTTTCCTGGTTCAGACAAAAATCACGACATCGAGAGGCTGCGATGTCACTACTTCATATCGCAAAAAAAAATCCGCTAGCATGCCCAATACTCTAATATCTTATATCTAATGTCTAAAATCTAACTACTAACTACTAACCCGATACTGCGTCGGAGTTACTTTCGTAATGTTCTTAAAATTCTTGTGGAAGCTGACGAAGTTATTGAAGCCGCTATCGTAGCAGATTTCTTTGAGGCTGAGGTTCGAGTTTCGGAGCTGAGTGCAGGCGTGGCTGATTCGGAGCTCGGTGATAAATTGTACGGGTGTTTTTCCGGTTTTTTGTTTGAAGTATCGGCAGAATGAATTTTCGGTCAGGCCGGCAATGGAGGCTAGTTCTTCGAGTTTGATGCGCTGTTTGTAATGGTCGCGGATGTGTTCCATGAGGCTGTTCATCCTACCTTGGTCATCGGAGATGTTGAGGATGGAGTAATTTTCGCTGGTTAAGTTTTCGGCATTCTGCTGGGCAAAATGATCCAATAGCTCAAGCATGGAGGTCAGCTTGCTGAGACCGGAACTGTTCAACGTTTTTTCGATGAGGAAAGGGATGCGGTTCGGGTTTTTATTGGAAACATACAGACCGCGATTGCTATGATTTATCAATTGCTTTATTCCGCCTAGTTCAGGTGCGTGGAGGATGTTGGGGATTCCAATGTTTTTGTTGAAATGTAGAACGATGCAATCAATCGTTGCCGTTTGTTCGATTTCGGAAGCACTATTTTCGAACATCCAATAATGTGGGATCTGCGATCCGATCAACACGGTATCTCCGGCCTGAAAAGATTTTATACAATCGCCTATAAATAAAGTCCCCACGCCTTTTATGACATGGATAAGCTCTAGCTCTTCATGATAGTGCCAAATCAGTTGGTGCTTAGGTGTATAATCGCGTCGAATTTGGAAGCTCTGATTAGGTTCTTTTGGTAAAGCAAAATGTTTAATAATCATAATTAACTAATTTATTCAATGAAAATCATATTTGCAAGTGTATTCGAGATAAAATCGTTTATATATTTGGTAAAATGATTTATCCATTGTTTAGAATAAATACCGTAATTAGGGATTTCCAATATAAACCGGCATATGAGTAAGACAAATAATACCGTCGCGATCATCCTAATCACCTCTCTATTTTTCTTTTGGGGGTTTATTCATAATCTAGATCCTATTTTGATCGCCCATTTACGTAGTGCATTTAGCCTTAGTCATTTGCAGGCATCCTTAGTCGACTCTGCCGTGTTTATAGCCTATTTGGTGATGGGTATTCCTGCCGGGATCATTATGAAAAAGTATGGATATAAGGTTGGGATCTTGATTGGGCTGTTATTATTCGCAATCGGCTGTTTTCTGTTTGTTCCCGCTGCCAATACGATGAGCTATATGTTCTTTCTATCGGCATTATTCATTGTCGCCTGTGGAATTACCATATTGGAGACGGCAGCAAATCCGTATATGACGGTGTTGGGCGACCCGAACACGGCCACCCAGCGACTAAATTTTGCGCAGTCTTTTAATGGACTCGCTGCTTTTGTAGCGCCTATTGTTGGCGGGCAGTTTATACTCGCTGAGGATCCCTTAAGTGCGGAACAAGTGGCTGCATTGAGCGATGCGCAACGATTGAGTTATATTCAGGCAGAGACTGCAGTCGTGAAAGGGCCTTACGTTATTCTGGGTTGTATAATTTTGGCTGCAGCCATTATTTTTATGCTGATCAAGCTTCCGGAGGCGAAAGAAGCGGACGAGGAGAAGTCCAGTTTTGTAAAAGCTTTTCGCCATAAGAATGTATCCTGGGCAGTTTTAGCGCAGTTTTTCTATGTGGGAGCTCAAGTTTGTATTTTAAGTTTCTTGATCGTATTTGCGGTCGAAGTATCCGGCATTTCCGCGCAGGATGCGAAATATTATGCTGGCGTGGCAGGTTTGGTTTTTATGTTGGGGCGATTTATAGGTACCTTCTTAATGCGTTCTATTGCGCCTTCTAAATTATTATTTATCTATGCCATCATTGCGACATTGCTTACTTGTGTAGCGATATTCGCTTCTGGAGTGTTGACGCTGTATGCTATGATTGCAATTGCTTTCTTTATGTCGATCATGTTTCCAACCATCTTTGCTATTGGAGTAACGGGCATTGGATCGGATACAAAATCGGCTTCCAGTTTGATTATCATGTCTATCGTGGGAGGCGCCTTATTGCCACCGGTGTTAGGCTATGTTTCGGATGCCACCGGAAATATGCAATATGGCTATTTTGTAGTCGTTATATGTTTTCTAGTGGTTGCGCTATTTGCTTATAAAAATAAATCAGCAGCCGTTAGCACTGCTGCTGCACATTAATATTTAATAATATGTTTAAACGATATGCTCTTGCATTGGATCTTGTTGATGATCCGCAGATGATCGCTGAATACGAACAGCATCATAAAACAGTGTCGGATGAGATTAAAAAATCGATTACTGATGCAGGAATTACAGTGATGGACATCTATCGCTTTGGGAACCGCTTGTTTATGATTATGGAGGTTGATGAGACCTTTGATTTTGCACGCAAGGATGCTATGGATGCAGCGAACCCTGCGGTTCAAGTGTGGGAAGGGTTGATGTGGAAATATCAACAAGCTATTCCCGGCGCGAAACCAGGCGAGAAGTGGGTTATTATGGATCAAATATTTGAATTATAAAAGAAATGGAAAAAAAGAAATTGGCGTATTTGCAGATACATCCAAAAGATAATGTGTTGGTGGCATTGCGCGACTTGCCGGCAGGCTATGAGGTTGATTTTGAGGGTAAACAATTTCCTCTGATCGAAGCCGTAGCTGCGAAACACAAATTTACCATTTCTGATATGCACAAGGATGATGAAGTGTATATGTACGGTGTCTTGGTGGGCAAGGTGAATTACGATTTAACAAAGGGATCTTTAATCAATGTTAATAATCTGCGTCATGCATCGGACGATTTTAGATTGGGGAAACGCAATCTAGGTTGGTCTAAGCCTGATGTTTCTATGTATAAAGATAAAACCTTTCTCGGTTTTCATCGTAGCAATGGCAAGGTGGGCACAGCAAACCATTGGTTGGTCATTCCTTTGGTATTTTGCGAAAGCCGCAATGTCATGACCCTCAAGAATGCCCTAGAAGAAAAATTGGGCTATCAAGTGGAGTCAAAGGACTATGCTGATGAGGTGGATGTGATGATTGCTAAATTCCAAGCGGGAGCTTCGGTTGATGAATTGCTGGATGTTGATTTAAGTGCAGCGAAAGCTAATAAATCGAAGAGTCGTTTGTTTGAGAATGTGGATGGAATTAAGTTTCTCAACCATGAGATGGGCTGTGGCGGAACGAGATTAGATTCGGATGCACTTTGTGGTCTATTAGCTGGTTATATCACCCATCCTAACGTAGCTGGTGCGACTGTTTTAAGCTTGGGTTGTCAGCATGCACAAGCCTCTATTTTGAAGGAAGAGATTCAGAAGCGCGACCCTCAGTTTGATAAGCCGCTTTTTATTTTCGAGCAACAGTTTGAAGGGACGGAGCAGGAGTTGATGCAAAAGGCGATCAAAGCGACCTTTGCTGGATTGAGTTTAGCGAATGCGCATAGCCGTCAACCGGCAGGATTAGATAAATTATGCGTCGGCTTAGAATGTGGTGGGTCGGATGGTTTTTCGGGCATTTCGGCGAATCCTGCGTTAGGATACGTTTCGGATATGTTGGTCAGCTTAGGCGGATCGGTTATCTTATCTGAATTTCCAGAGCTTTGCGGTGTAGAACAAGAACTTAGTGATCGTTGTGTTGATGAAGAGACGGCTAGTCGCTTCATGAGCTTGATGAAAACGTATAATGCCAAGGCGGAGGCTGATGGTTCAGGTTTCTACATGAACCCTTCGCCAGGGAATATTCGTGATGGCTTGATTACCGATGCGATCAAATCGGCGGGGGCAGCGAAGAAGGGCGGAACTTCACCTGTTGTTGCGGTGCGAGATTATCCTGAACCGGCTTCGGATCCGGGGTTGAATCTACTTTGCACACCGGGAAATGATGTCGAGAGTACTACTGCAGAAGTGGGGTCGGGTGCTAATGTGGTTTTGTTTACAACGGGATTAGGGACGCCTACAGGTAATCCAATTGCTCCGGTTATTAAAGTTTCGTCGAACACGAAGATCTATGAGAAAATGAATGATATCATCGATATCAATTGCGGAACAATTATCGACGGGGAAGAAACAATTCAAGAAGCTGCACACCGTATTTTGGATTACGTGATCGATGTGGCGAGCGGAGAGAAGATGGCAAAAGCTGTGGTCCTTGGTCAAGATGATTTTATTCCATGGCGTCGCGGGGTGTCTTTATAGTTGTCTTGTTTGATAGCTACATTAATAGAATTTAAATAATAAAGTAATATCATATGGCTAAGTTAGCTGGTAAAGTCGCGATAATCACAGGAGGTGGGTCTGGCATTGGTCGCGCTATTTCGGAACTATTTGCTGCTGAAGGGGCGAAGGTTCATATTTTGGATTTGAATCCGGACGGCGCAGCAGAGACTGCTAGCGTCATTAAACAGGCTGGAGGTGCTTGCGAACTGCATACCGTCAATGTTAGCAATCAGCAGGAGGTTCTTGCCGCTGTAACGCAGATTGGTAAGGTCGATATATTAGTTAATAATGCTGGTATTGCGCATGTAGGCAATGTGGAGCATTGCTCGGAAGCTGATTTTGACCGCATATATCAGGTCAATGTGAAAGGAGCTTATAACGCTTTATACGCTGTTATTCCAGTGATGAAAGCCAACGGTGGCGGGGCAATATTGAACCTGGCGTCTATTGCTTCGGTGGTTGGGATTGCAGATAGATTCGCATACTCCATGAGTAAGGGCGCAATCTATGCCATGAGCCTATCGGTCGCTAGAGATTATCTTCACGATCATATTCGTTCGAACTCCATCTCACCGGCACGCGTGCATACGCCTTTTGTTGATGGCTTTATCGCTAAGAATTATCCGGGGCAGGAAGAAGAGATGTTTGAGAAGCTTTCCAAATCGCAACCCATCGGCAGGATGGCTAAGCCGGCAGAAATTGCTAAATTAGCTTTGTTCCTGTGCTCAGATGATGCAGGCTTTATTACAGGCAACGATTATCCAATCGATGGAGGATTTATTAAATTGAATAACTAGAGTAGATATTAGATTTTAGATATTAGACATTAGAACTGGATGTCTAAAAAGAAAGGAATGATTGAGATTTCTCATTAATTTCTGTCACCATCTAATGCTAACACGTCATACTCTAATATCTAATGTCTAAGATCTAACATCTAAAAAAAACAAATAAAATGAAATTAATACGTTACGGAGAATCTGGGAAAGAAAAAATAGGGGTTCAAATCGAGGATAGAAACTATGATGTTTCTGCTTTTGGCGGTGATTATAATGAGGAGTTTTTTGCGGATAATGGGCTTGCTCGTTTAGAGGAGTTCGTGAAAGCGAATGAGGGTAATCTGATTGAGATTCCTGCGGATGCTCGATTGGGTGCTCCCTTTGTTCGTCCTTCGAAGATTGTATGTATTGGCTTAAACTATAAAGATCATGCGGAAGAAACAGGAGCAAAGATTCCTGCGGAACCTATCATCTTTATGAAGTCTACTACAGCTTTGGTTGGCCCGAATGATCAGGTGATGATTCCTAAGAATTCCCTCAAGACCGATTGGGAAGTGGAGTTTGGTATTGTCATCGGCAAGAAGGCTTCCTATGTGGATGAAAATGAAGCATTGGATTATGTTGCAGGTTATGTATTGCACAATGATGTTTCGGAGCGAGAGTTTCAACTGGAGCGTGGTGGTACATGGGACAAAGGAAAAGGATGTGATACCTTTGCGCCAATGGGCCCTGTAATGACGACAGCTGATGAAATCCCGGATATCAATTCCGTTCGTCTTTGGTTAAAAGTGAATGGTAAGATGTATCAAGATGGAAATACCAGCAACCTGATTTTCAATGTACCGTTTGTGGTTTCTTACGTTTCGCAGTTCATGACCTTACTGCCAGGGGACGTGATTTCCACAGGAACGCCTGCGGGTGTCGGTTTAGGATTTAATCCGCCAATTTATTTGCAGCCTGGCGATATTATTGAATTGGGTGCAGACCACCTTGGTGTTCAACGACAAGAGGTCGTTGCTTTTTCTAAATAAAACTGAAAAGATATGCGTATTGATGCTCATCAACACTTTTGGCTTTATGATCCCGTTCGCGATAGTTGGATCACGGAGGAGATGGAATCCATTAGAAGGAACTTTCTACCGAATGATATTGGGCAGATTTTAAAGGATAATAAGTTTGATGGTGTCGTTGCTGTACAAGCTGATCAATCTGTCAAGGAAACGGAATTCCTAGTGGATCTTTCGGGTTTTTATAAACTGATTAAAGCCGTTGTCGGGTGGGTCGATTTACGATCGGATACCGTTGAGGAGCAGCTTGAAAGGTTCAAACAGCATACCATAATCAAAGGTTTTCGCCATATTATAGAAGGGGAATCAGATCCTGATTTCTTGCATAAAGATGAATTCTTAAGAGGAATTGCAGCTTTGACGAAGCATCAGTACACTTATGATTTGCTTATTCGCCCAAGACATTATGCGAGTACACTGAAATGTGTTGCCACAAATCCTGATCAGGCTTTTATGTTAGATCATATCGCTAAGCCTTCGATTAAGTCACAGGAGTTCGACGAATGGGCGCAGTTCATTGCGGATTTATCGGGTTATAGCAATGTGTATTGTAAGATATCCGGATTGGCGACAGAAGCGGATTGGAAGCACTGGACGCTGGATCATTTTACACAGTATATTGAGCATGTGATTGCTTGTTTTGGAAAGGACAGGGTCTTGTTTGGTTCGGATTGGCCGGTTTGCCTGCTAGCAGGAACTTATGAAGATAGTATCAACATCGTAGCAGATAAACTGCAGGATTTCTCGGAAGCGGAATTGAAGGGGTTCTGGGGGGATAATGCAGTGAAGTTCTATTCGATAACATAAAACTATGGATTTACATTTAAAGGATAAGGTCGTTATTGTAACAGGCGGCGCAAAAGGTATTGGTAAAGGTATTGTATTGGCGCTTGCCGCGGAAGGGGCAATCCCGGTTATCGTCGGGAGAAAGCAAATGGATAATGAAGCTGTCAGGGAGGAAGTGGAAGCGAGCGGTGGAAAAGCCTTCGCTATAGAAGCTGAGTTAGCAAATCCAGAAGCCTGTAAGCAGGCTGTTGAACAAGTTATTTCGCAGTTTAGAAGAATCGATGGTTTAGTGAACAATGCAGGACTGAACGATGGCGTTTCGTTGTTGAAGGGTAATTACGATGGTTTTGTTCAATCCCTTCATAATAGCTTGATCCATTATTATCTAATGGCTCATCATTGCCTGCCAGAATTGATAAAAAGCAAAGGCAGCATCTTGAATATTTCCTCGAAGACTGCCGAGACAGGGCAGGGTGGGACGTCCGGCTACGCGGCAGCCAACGGTGGCCGTAATGCTTTAACAAGAGAATGGGCTGTTGAATTGCTACCCTATGGTCTTCGTGTCAATGCAATCATTGTTTCCGAGAGTATGACACCACAATATGAAAGCTGGATTCAGACCTTGGATAATCCAGAAGAAACATTACAAAAGATTACGAGTAAAATCCCGTTGGGTAATAGAATGACTACGGTAGATGAAATCGCTAATACAGCAGTGTTTTTGTTGTCAGATCGCTCTAGCCATACTACCGGCCAATTGATTCATGTGGATGGTGGATATGTGCATTTAGATCGAGCTTTAATTAAGGAATAGAACCTTGATAAAGGAATAAGATATTTTTTATTACAAGAAAAAGGCTGCCCCAATTTAAGGGCAGCCTTTTCTTATTGTGGAGGTTGATTACTTAGCAAACCATAGTTTTTTATCAATCTCATCGCCACCTAATTCAGCAGATGCTTTTTGCCAGTTTTCTGGGTTCAAAGTTTGCTGTGTGAAAGGATAGCGCACGCGTGCCGGAAGATCCGTGGCAAGGACGTTTCCAGACTGTAATGGTGTAAATACGTAAGTTGTATTGTTCTGCGGACGAGTCCCAGTTTCTCCAGGCATCAATAAGATTTGCGTATCTGGATATCCCGTTCTTCTGTATTCGTTCCATGCTTCATCAGGGTTGAAGAATAATGTAATGTATTTTTGTGTCATTACATTTCTTTCATTAGCTGCCGGAAGCTTAGAAATATAAGTTGCAATGTCATTTGCCGGTACTCCTAGGCGTTCTAGGTTGGCTTTGACACCATTAATGTAGTTCGTTTGCGACCAATTGTTCATCTCACTCAGGATAAACTCTACTTCTGAATATTCCATTAATACTTCACCTCTAGTAGCCGTCAGAATATCTTTTGAAAAGAAGTTAACATTTGCCTGCTGAGTGTAATAGTTCTCCACGGTTGGAAGTCCATACGGAAGACCAACGTAGTCTGCCATGTTAGTTGAATTGCTATACCCTTCAGTAAATTGCGCTAATGACATACCTTTTGGAGCTGCAATTTTGTATAGGCGAGGGTCTAGTCCATAGCCACCAACAGTTCCTTTTAAGAGGTCCATGAAAGATTTGTTGACCCAGAAATCGGTACGATTGCCAACATAAAAAGTTTTCCATAGTGGATTTCCTTCTAAGTCTGTTGCTCCAGACGCATGAATGGCATTATCATCATTGGATGTAAATACTCCAGATGCAATCGCATCGCGCATTTCTGCAGCTGCTGCAGGATGCACTTTCTTAATTCTATTTGCAATTCTTAAGCGTAATGAATTGGCAAATTTCTTCCAAGATGCAGCATCTCCACCGTAGATATTGTCTCCGCCAGAGTTGAAAACCGGCTCTGCAACTTCAATTTGATTCGCAGCCTCTTTTAGTTCTTTTAACAAATCAGCATAGATATCTTGTTGCTTTGCGTAAGCAGGTGTAATATATTCCTCAATATTCAAGGCTTGGAAATTTGGATTATCTTTTTGGCCGTATGACCAATAAGGAACATCTCCAAAGTGAGTTACCAAATTGTCAAATACGTAAGCTAACATAATCCTAGACGCAGCAATCTGGTTCTGTAAGGATCCATATCCTGCCATCTGATTGCTAGTTTCTGGATCCTCACATTTTTCAATCAGATCCTTATAGTTATTTGCAACGCGGTAGAGGAAGATCCAACCATTCGTGGTTTGGTTATCACGGTATTGATATTTATCTTCTTCTACATAGTTGCTCTGTGCAGAGTACTGCATCCATGGCATCGACATTCTGGCCATCCACCAACCATCGCGCGTATTATCGAAAAGTACGCGATTCGCTCCATTGAAAATCGTATTAGTAGGTACGATTTCTGGCGAGTTGGGGTTTTTATTTATTTCTCCTAAATCTTTCGTACAGGATACAAACGTCATTGTAGATATCCCGATTACAGAAGATAATAGTATGGATTTTATATTTTTCATATTCTCTAAGTCAAATTATTAAAACTGTAATTGCAA
>NZ_DKLH01000090.1:0-60715 GCF_002455685.1 Sphingobacterium sp. UBA6645 | reverse complement strand
GCATATGTCAAAAACCTAGAATACTAGGAAGGAAGGATGCGAGGATGTTTTTTCTTTGAACCAGGAAAGGAAGGATGCAAGGATGGGCAGGATGTTTTTTCTTTGAACCAGGAAAGCAAGGATTCAAGAATGGGCAGGATGTTTTTTCTTTGAACCAGGAAAGGAAGGATTCAAGGATGGGCAGGATATTTGTCTTTGAATCAGGAAAGAAAGGATTCAAGGATGTTCAGGATATTTTGTCTTTGAACCAGGAAAGAAAGGATTCAAGGATAATCAGGATCTTGTGGAAAGGGAAATTTGTCTGCACCAGAAATAGCAGTTAAACCTGATCCTGTTAATCCTAAAATCCTTCCTTTCCTGGTTCAAAGCAAACTTTCCTTCCTTTCCTGGTTCAAGACAAATTTCAAAACCGAAGGTTCAGAAAAAAACGCTATCAAATGTCAAAAATCTCACCTCCAACATCTTAAACGAAAAAAGAGCCCGCTAGGCAGGCTCTTATATCTAATGTCTAAAATCTAATATCTAATATCTAAACCCTAGTTTTTCTTATTTTGTTGAGCTGCTTGTTGTGCTCTCATCATATCTTCCATTTTCTTTTGGAAGGATGATTTTTTCTTTTCTGCTTGGGGTTTGCTTTTCTTTTCTTCGATTTTCGCTAAGATTTTATCATCGTCGATAAATTGACGGATAATTACCTGCGTTAAGAAAGTAAGAACGGCAGAAAGGAAATAGTAGTAGTTCAGACCTGCAGGGAAGCTGTTCAACACGAAGAAGAATACTAATGGCATGATATAACCAATGTATTTCATCTGGTTGTTTGCAGCTCCTGATGTTGCGTTGTTGTACCAAGTCGTTAACAAAGTAGTCAATGTCATCAACACACACATTAAGGAAATGTGGTCTACATTGATTACGGGGATGTTCGCGAATGTAATTGGCGCATCATAGGTTGAAAGGTCTTTGATCCAAAGGAAGCTTTCTCCGCGCAGTTCGAACAAGTTCGGGAAGAAGAAGAAGAAGGCTAGCGTGAAAGGCATTTGCAATAATAAAGGCAAACATCCTCCAAGCGGGTTTACGCCTGCTTGCTTGTACAGCTTCATTTGCTCCTGCTGCAATAGCATAGGGTTGTCTTCACCAACTTTCTCTTTGATCTCATCTAACTGTGGTTTTAACACACGCATCTTCGCCATAGACTGGTAAGATTTGAATGTTAATGGGAACATGATGAACTTTAGGAATAAAGTTAAGATCAAGATCACAATCCCGTAACCCATATGGAAACCATCTAAGAAATCAAAGATCGGCACGGTGATGAATTTGTTGATCCATCCCATTGGTCCCCATCCCATATTGATAATCTTATCAAAGTCGTTTCCTTCAGCTTTCAGGGTTTTGTATTTGTTAGGTCCAAAGAAAAAGCTAAAGCCATATTGGTTTTCTTTTTGGCCTGTATAAGCTAAGTCTGCTGTTGTTTGGTAAGTTTTTACCAAACCTTGCTCGTTTAAGAAAACAGAGTTTAAGTTGACATTGCTTAATCCTTCTTTACTCGTCAATACGGTCGAGAAGAAGTGTTGTTTGTAGGCGATCCAGCTTAGTTTATTTTCAACAGTTTCTTTTTCGTCGCTAGTTTCAGAAAGGTGATCTACTTCGCCTTCTACATCGCGGAAGAAGATCGCAGATTTCTCACGCTCTGATTTTACGTTACGCTCTTTTTGTGTTAATGTCGTTTCCCAGTTTAAAAGAAGACTTTTGTTCTTAACATCGATCAGGTCGTTCAAACCTACCGTGCGGATGTCTAACTTTAAGTTATAGTCGTTTCCGGCAAGGGTATAGATATAATCGATGTACTGGTCTGCGCTATAAGAAAGGCGCATAGTTACCGATTTAGATTCTTCGCCTGAAACAGTGAAGCTAGATCCTTGCGGTTGGAAGTAAAGGTCGTTGGTCTTTACTGCTTTTCCAGGAACGTTAAATTCTAATCCAAAGCGGTTATTATCGCCGTCGAATAAGATCAGTTTAGAATCGTCGTAATTTTTCTCTTCTTTCAGTTCTACTGATTTTACGCGACCACCTTTGCTGCTTAAGTTTACAGCGATGCGTTCGTTTTGTAAGGTAATCACTTGTTCGGTACCAACCGATGCAACGCCGAAAGGTTGCTTCGCCAATACAGAATCTGCTACGGCTTCTGCAGGGCTAGTGATTCTTGTGGAGTCTTTTGTAACAACCACTCCTTCTTTTACTCTTTTTATCGAGTCTTGGAGCTGCTGTTCCTTTTTGATTTCCTCTTGAGATGGCTTCATTAAGTAGAAGGAGCCCCCCAGGATGGCAAAGATTAAGATGAATCCTATTAGATTGTTTCTATCCATTTTATAATATTTACTGTATCTCGCGTAGTGTGTTTTAACTACTGTGATTTCTTGTGCGCTAAAGAAGCGGCTACAAAGCTAACAAAAAGTGGGTGAGGATTTACTACCGTTGACTTTAATTCTGGATGAAATTGTCCAGCGACGAAGAAAGGATGGTCTTTCAATTCTACGATTTCAACTAATCCAGTATCCGGATTGAAGCCTGAGGCAATCATTCCTGCAGCTTCGTAATCTTTTAAATACGCGTTGTTGAATTCATAACGATGACGGTGTCTTTCGGAGATTTTAGCTTTCCCATAGATACCAAACGCTTTTGTTCCTTTTTTGATTTCACAATCATAAGCTCCTAAGCGCATCGTTCCGCCCATGTTGGTAATGTTCTTTTGCTCTTCCATCAAGTTGATTACCGGATGCGGTGTTGTTTCGTCCATTTCGAAGCTGTTTGCTCCTTTAAGTCCTAAAACATTGCGACCAAACTCGATTACCGAACATTGCATACCTAAACAGATACCAAAGAAGGGAACCTTGTTCTCACGAACATATTTAATAGTGGTTAGTTTTCCTTCTAAGCCGCGTTCGCCGAAGCCTGGAGCAACTAAAACACCATCAAGGCCTTTTAATTTCTCAGCAACATTGTCGTCGCTTACGCTTTCTGCAGCGATATATTTAACTTTTACTTTGGTTTCGTTGGTTGCACCCGCGTGGATGAAGGCTTCTGCAATAGATTTGTAGGCGTCTGGTAATTCTACATACTTACCCACAAGACCAATGCATACCTCGTTGGTTGGGTTTTTCAAACGACCTAAGAAGGCTTTCCAGTTCTCAAGATCTGGTTCGTTCTTCGTCGATAGTTTTAATTTTGCTAATACTGTTTTATCCAATTGCTCTTTTAGCATGTTCAAAGGAACATCATAGATCGTAGGCGCATCGATCGACTCTACTACCGCATTGATATTCACATTGCAGAATAATGCTAATTTCTTACGAATATCATTATTCAACTTATGCTCGGTTCTACAAACTAAAATATCAGGTTGTACACCATATTCCAATAAGGTTTTTACGGAGTGCTGCGTAGGTTTTGTTTTCAACTCGCCGGCCGCAGCTAAGTAAGGAACAAGGGTTAGGTGGATAACTAGGCAGTCGTTGTTGCCTAATTCCCAACGTAATTGACGTACGGCCTCAATGAAAGGAAGGGACTCGATATCGCCAACAGTACCACCAAGCTCGGTGATAACGATATCGTATTCGCCTGTCTGACCAAGAAGCAACATACGACGTTTGATTTCATCGGTGATGTGGGGAACTACTTGAACTGTTTTTCCTAAGTATGCACCTGCACGCTCTTGCTCGATAACATGGCTGTAGATACGACCTGTTGTAACGTTGTTAGCTTGAGAAGTGGGAACATTTAGGAATCGTTCGTAGTGACCAAGGTCCAAGTCGGTTTCAGCACCGTCTTCTGTAACATAACATTCGCCATGTTCATAAGGGTTTAACGTTCCTGGATCGATATTGATGTACGGGTCAAACTTTTGGATGGTTACTTTTAAACCGCGCGCCTGAAGTAGTTTGGCAAGGGAAGCAGCAATAATTCCTTTCCCTAACGACGAAGTTACGCCGCCCGTAACAAAGATATATTTAGTCATAGCAATAATGGATTTCTAATATAGAATGAGGTCTTTTTATACCGCCTCATCTGCTCTATGTACGGGATACAAAGGTACAAATTTTTTCTTCAATCTGCTCTAAAAAAAATCGTTTAGGGTAATCTTCGATGGATTGATTTGAAGATTAATTGATTGGCAGGTTTTCCACACTGTCATAGCCTAAATAATTGCTGAAATTTTACACTTTTAGTGGAAAATAAAATACAGAAATAGCCTTGAATGGAGTAACTTTAATAAAAAATCTACAGAATGGAATACAGAAGAATGGGTAAAACCGGCCTACAGTTGAGTGCGCTTTCCTTTGGGTCTTGGGTAACCTTTGCTAGACAAACAGATGATCATACGAACGAACGATTGATGATGCAGGCATACGATGCCGGTGTGAATTTTTTTGATAATGCGGAGGTGTATTCTGCGGGATTATCAGAAGAAATGATGGGTCGTGTATTAAAGAAAGTGAACTGGGATCGATCTTCCTATGTTTTGTCGAGCAAGGCTTATTTCGGCTGGAAGGGCGAGGATAAGAAACCTAATCAGCATGGTCTGAGCAGAAAGCACTTGATGGAGGCTTGTGAGGAGGCTTTGCAGCGCCTTCAAGTTGAATATTTGGACTTATATTATTGTCATCGTCCTGATCGTAATGTTCCAATTGAGGAAGTGGTACGTACGATGAATACATTGATTCAGCAAGGCAAGATCTTTTACTGGGGAACCAGCGAATGGTCAGCTGCCGAGATTATGGAAGCGCACATGGTCGCTAGGGATTTGGGGTTGGAAGGTCCGTCCGTCGAGCAGCCCGAATACAATTTATTCAACCGCATGAAAATGGAGGTGGACTATGAGCCTATCTTTAGAAATGTCGGGATGGGAACGACGATTTGGAGTCCCTTAGCATCCGGAATATTGACAGGTAAGTATAACGATGGAATTCCCGAAGGATCTAGAATGTCTTTGGAAGGTTATGAGTGGCTGAAAGAACGAGCAGTTGTAGAAGATAAGTTGAGCCGGGTAAAGGCTTTAGGTGATTTCGCACATGAGCTGGGTGTATCATTGCCAACATTGAGTATTGCATGGTGCTTAAGTAACCCGAATGTAACGACTGCTATCTTGGGTGCAACACGCGAGAGCCAGTTGACTGAAAATTTAAAAGCATTGGAAGTTCTTCCATTAATTACGGCAGAGGTTAAGGAGCGTATTGATGTGATCATGGGAACTAAGCCTGTTGTTATCCGGAACTAATTCGAATGGCTGGTTGATCGGGCATAAAAAAAGGGACTTACAATTTGTAAGTCCCTTTTCTTCTTTAAAAGAAATATCGTAATTAAACTCTTTTCGCTTTGATGCGAGCAGCTTTACCAGTAAGTCCGCGTAAATAGAATAATTTTGCGCGACGAACTTTACCTACTGAGTTAACGTCAATTTTCTCGATGTTAGGAGAGTTTACAGGGAAAATACGTTCAACACCTACACCGTTAGAGATTTTACGAACGGTAAAAGTTGCGTTAGCACCTTCGCTGTTTAATTGAATTACCACCCCTTGGTACACCTGTACACGCTCTTTATTTCCTTCGCGAATTTTATAATGAACGCTGATGGTATCTCCTGCTTTGAAAGCGGGAATTTCATTTTTTACTACCGCTTGTTCTTCTACAAATTTTACTAAATCCATGATTCTGTGTAATTAAAAACGATTTATATCCTGTAAAAATCGGAATGCAATATTACAGCTTTTATCTGATATAAAAAAATACTTTTTTTAAAAATTATGTTCCTCTATTTGAGGTGGGTGCAAAGATAGGAAAACAGCTTGATTATATGAAAGTTATTGTGAAAATATTTTTAAAAAATTATTTTTCGAGGATTGCTAAAACTGTAAAGTGCGTTGTATGAGTGTTTTAGCATGTTTTTTAAAATTTATCTTGACAAATATATTTTTCGCCGTATATTTGTGCCACACAAAAACAAAGGTGATACCTTTTCGGGGTGTAGCGTAGCCCGGTATCGCGCCACATTTGGGATGTGGAGGTCGTAGGTTCGAATCCTGCCACCCCGACAGAAAATAAAGCTCTAACGAAAGTTAGGGCTTTTTTTGTGTTCGGGTGTGGGAGATTCGAGCCGCGGTTCGATCCGTAGGAGCTTCAGGGTTGAGTTTGGGGCTGTGGGGCTGAAGCAATCCTGCCACACATGAAGGATTTGAAGCGGCTCATTCTAGAATCTCTTGTTAGCGATTCGTTGTTCTTGATTTCAGTTTTGCGTGGCTATTATTATAGGTTTTTCCTTTTTTGGGGTGCGTAAATTTTAAAGCGGACCAAACATTATTGATGCTCAAACAAGTGCTTTCTACCAATCCGAATTCATAGCCTATTTTGACAACTTTTGGTAGGGTAAGGTTGCTGTTCAACTGTCCGCCTTTCGGCCACGATACCCAGAGCATTCCATCTAATTTTAAATGCGCTTTCAGTTTTGGGAACAGCTCTGTCTGTTCCGCCTGAGTTTTTGCAAAAAAATGAATATAATCAAATTCTCCTTCTAATATTTTTGATATCTCTATTTCAGGAAGATGCATGTTTTCGATAGCTTCTTTCGGAGCGTTTGCAAAGTATGCACACGCTTTTTCCTTGAGGCCCATTTTTTCAGCTACATTTTTCATTACTTCATCGGTTTTAGAATTGCCAAATAATGAGGATTGTAAATTAAACTAGCCATATCTAGAAAACGATTTACATATAATAATTGTTTTCTCCATATGGATAACGATATTTAATGTTGTGTCAACCCGTTAAAATATAGATTATTATATTGTCTTTGAATTTGTAAGGCGAGGTACATTAATAGATCCTGATCGGTGAAATATTTGTATGTTAGCTTCGCTAAACAGTATGTTATAGACAGTTATTAACAATCTATGAGTGTAAAAAAGAGTGTTTTAGAAACTAAAACTGACAGAGAACTAGAAGAATATATTAAGGAAGGAAATAGATTTGTTCCTGAAGCGAATATATTAGCATTTGAAATTCTTAAATCAAGAGGTAGAGAATTTACCGAATTAGAAACGCAAAGATTAACATCTTTGATATCTGAAAAGAATAAAGAAAATGCAAAAATAATCCATCCAAATCACAAAAAAGCAGCTAATTTAATTTATTTATCAGCAGGATTAGGTATAATTAATGTAATTCTAAGTCCTGCGATATTCAACAATAGTTTCGGAATTAAAGTTGCAATACTCACGTTAGGAATGTTAATTGGTATTGGCTACTTAGTAAGTAAAGGTGATGACTGGATAAAATATGTTTTGTTAGTTTTTATGATTTTAGGGTTAATTGGAATTCCAACTATTATTATGAACATATTATTGAATCCGATAGTCGGTATTATTAATGTTGTCCAAGCGGCTTTACAGATTTATTCAATTGTTCTACTTTTTAAAGTACCAAAATCAAACTCCCTATAACATCGGTTTTGGGATATGCTGGTTAAGGAAATATTGAAAGATCGTGCATTTTGTCCGCCTCTAGGGATATTAAATAATAGCATCTACATATTTATTATTAGGTTTATACTTCATCTACATAAATGTCCATTGTAATTGTTAACCTCCTAACAGCAACAGAATAAATTATGAGAAAAGTTATCGCAGCATTCAATACCACAATCGACGGAAATTGTGACCACACTGCTGGAATTGCAGACCAAGAGTTGCATAAACACTATACTAGTCTTTTGGAAAATGCAGGCAAAATCCTTTACGGACGAATTACTTTTGAATTGATGCAATATTGACAGACAATGCTACTACATCCATCCGATGAACAAGAATTGAACGAATTCGCTAAATCAATAGACAAAATTCCAAAAATCGTTTTTTCTCAAACGCTCAAAAAGACAAATTGGGAGACTGCTGAAATTGCAACTAAGCCACTAGTGGAAGTAATTAATGAGCTAATGAAGGAAGAAGGAAAAGACATCCTGATTGGAAGCCGCAGTTTGATAGTTCAGTTAATGAACTTGAATTTAATCGATGAACTACAACTTCGTATCCAGCCGGTTATTGCAGGACCAGGAATCTCATTATTTGAGGATATGGAAAATCGGACCGTCTTTCAACTCAAAAGGGCGAAAGTTTTCAACAACGGAGCAATTATACTTTATTACTCGCCAACGAAATAGAAACCTGAATACATCCTTAAATCTATTATTATAGATAATAGATTAGCTGATACACTTACTAATAACGAGTTTATTAATACAGCGGGACGTCTTTCGAGCGCCCTGCTGTACAAAATATGAATTGTTATTACGCTGCCATCTTTTCGCACTCCTGCGCACATTTACGGCATACTTCAGCACATTCTTTACAGTGATCCATGCCCATTTTTGCGTGTTTTTCACATTCCTCGGCGCAGGCATTACAGATATCTGCACAAAGTCTACAAATTTCAGCACTAAACTGACCGTTTAAACTTAGCACATTAGCTGCGGCTTGACAGATTGCTGCACATTCAAGGTCGAGTTGAATACACTTCCGAAGATGGTCCACATCTTTTTCATTAAGACATGCCGTAGCACACAAGTTACATGTTGCTACGCATTCTAAACAAGCTTCTATACAGGATTGAAATTTTGAACTAATCATTTTTATCGTTTTTAGTGTGACTATATAATAAACATTTGGCGCTTTAATAAGTTCTGTCTAAAATTTTTTAACTCTTCAAAACCCTCTTTACATGTGTGCTATGGTGGTTTTTTAATAGAGAATTATACTTCTCTTTACTTCGTTATAAATTTTTTTAACTTTTTTTCTAAGATTTTCCAGAGTCGTTCGTATTAATAACAGTCGATCTGATCGACGAATAAAACAAGCCAACATCTATAACCATGAATAGCAACGCTGAGATAGTGTCTTTAATAAGAAAGCGGATGGAAGGAACCATCACTGAGCAAGAGCTACGCATGCTTGAGAGCTGGGGGGCTTCCGATCCTTTGTTTTCGGATCTTTTGAAGAAAGTAGAGGATGAGGAACTTTTATTATCAGAATTGAAAAATAGACTGGCCATTAAATCTGATCATTCAAAATCAGACTGGCTGATGAAATTCGAGGAAAAGACCTTAGCAAAAGTGCGCGATGCAGAAGGTGAACATCCTCCGCGGAAGAAAACAAATTCGGGATGGTATTTATCGTGTGCTGCGCTACTGATTTCAGTACTAGGAATTGGTTTGATATTATACAGAAGTCAAATCAATCAGACAAAAGCTATTTCGATTAGTGATTTAGCGCCAGGCGGCAATAAAGCCAAAATCACGTTGGCAGATGGTCGCGTAATTGAATTAAATGAGAATCAGGACGCTGTCGTTATGGGGGATGAACTCGCTTATGCGGATGGCACATTGATTCAAGATCTGAACAATGGTGAGGATAGCTACGCGACGATTTCTACGCCGAGAGGCGGCCAGTATCAGATAACTTTGTCGGATGGGACAAAGGTATGGTTAAATGCAGACTCTAAATTGACCTATCCATTAACGATGCGAGGAAAAGAACGCGTCGTAGAATTGGACGGTGAGGCATATTTCGATGTAGAAAGTAAGATTGTCGGCGGGAAAAAGATCCCATTTAAAATCAAAACGTCTGAACAAGTGGTGGAAGTGACTGGAACTCAGTTTAATTTAAAAGCATATGCTGACGAGCAATATGAGAATCGTACGACGCTGGTGGAAGGATCTGTCGTGTTGCACGCAGCGGGGAAGATACTGCCTCTAAAAGCGGGTGAACAGGGATTTATTGATCAACGAGGTCTACATAAAAAGCAGGTGGATATAAGTCAATACGTCGCTTGGAAGGATAATCAATTTGTATTTGAAGAAGTGGAGTTGGGCGAAGCGATGAGAATACTTAGTAGATGGTACGATTTCGATTTTGAAATTGATGATCGCGTTAAGCGAACATATCTCTACGCAAGTATTAGCCGTGGAAAGAATTTAAAGGAGGTGCTAAAGATAATTGAAGGCAGCGGGTTTAAGTTTAAACTCGAACGCATAGGGGAAAGGAACAAACTATCAATTTTTAACTAAACAGGAATAAGGAATGAGGAAACGGAACTATTAAGGAAAGGATAGATAATAAGGAAACGGACAGTGCTCCAACACTGCCCGCCAATTCTTTAGATGTCTATCGCATTACAATCTCTCGGCTAAGAGAAAATTTTGAATTTAATAATTACAATATGATCTAATCAGTACAAATGTATGAATTTTAAAAAAAATCTGGAAGACCGGCACTGGTCTTCTATAAACCGATGTTCCCTAATTATGAAATGGATCGTTGTACTCATACTGCTCAATATCACGACGGTTATGGCCGATGGTATGGCGCAGAACGTGACATTGAAAGCTGATGGTATTTCATTGCTGAAAGTGATGAAGACTATTCAACAACAAACAAAATATGAATTCTTCATCAAGAGCAAAGTATTGGCTGATATGAAGATTCATGCGGACATTAAAGACTTGCCAATAGAGGGGACTATGCGCAAGTTGCTGCAAGATAAATCCGCAGAGTGGTTGCTTCAAGGCAATACCATTGTAATAAAACCACAGGCACGCGTTGCCTCGAAGAATGTCGCTTCAGTACCTGTTAGGGAAGGAGTGCCAATACAGCCGGTGCGACAACAGAACATGGTGACAGGTAAAGTTACGGATGCCATTGATGATTCAGCGATGGCGGGTGTAAGTGTTTTTGTGAAAGGAACAGCAGTCGGCACTCGTACCGATGGTGATGGTGTCTACGAATTAGCGGTAAATGAAGGCGACTCGTTGATCTTCTCAATGGTCGGTTATTCGACTCAGCGTATCTTGGTGGGCAGTGCAAAGGTTATCAATATTCGGCTCTCGAAAGATAATCGTGAGCTGGAAGAGACAGTAGTTGTTGCTTTCGGTAGACAAGCGAAAGAAAGTATTGTTTCGTCGATTACGACGGTAAATGTCAGGGATCTGAGAACTCCGGCGAGTAACTTAACAACAGCATTGGCTGGTCGCATGGCGGGTTTAGTTGCGTATCAATCAACTGGAGCTCCAGGAGAGGAAGATGCGCAATTCTTTGTGCGAAGTGTGACTTCATTCGGTAGTGGTTTAACAGCTCCCTTAATATTGATCGATAATATTGAGATGTCATCAAGGGATCTAGCTCGATTAAACCCCGACGATATCGCAAGTTTCTCTATTCTGAAAGATGCGTCGGCAACAGCGCTCTATGGAGCGCGCGGTGCAAATGGGGTGGTGTTAGTGACAACCAAAGAAGGGGAGAAGGGAAATGTAAAAGTTTCTTTCAGACATGAATCTTCCGTATCCACTCCGACTACCAAAGTTGATTTAGCAGATCCGGTTAGTTATATGGAGTATGCCAATATCGCACAGATGACGCGCTTTGGCGAATTGGTCTATCCGCAAAGTAAGATCAACTTTACTAAAGATCCAAACCGCAATCCCAATGTGTATCCCGCGGTCGATTGGAAAGAAATGTTAACCAGAGACCATTCCTTAAACCATCGTACGAACATAAACTTGACGGGGGGTGGAAATGCCGCGACCTATTATTTAGCAGGCTCTTTTTCTCAAGATAACGGTATATTGAAAGTTGATGAGAAGAACCCATTCAACTCCAATATCAATCTAAAGAAGTATTCAGTTCGTTCGAACGTGAACTTGTTTCTCCATAAAACCTTGGAAGCGAAGGTTCGTTTGAGTGCGACTTTCGACGATTATACAGGTCCTATCGGTGAGTCTGGCAGTGGAGGAGCAAACACCTACGGCAAGACTTTATTAGCCAATCCTGTATTATTCCCAGCATATTATCAACCTGACCACGCCACGGAATTTGTTGACCGTATTTTGTTCGGTAACTACTCTGGAGATGATTACGGAAATGGAGAACCAGGCTATATCAACCCATATGCGGATATCATGAAAGGCTATGAGGATGTAAGAAATAGTACGTTATTGACTCAGTTAGAATTGCATCAGAACTTAGAGTCCATCACGCCGGGCTTAAAAGCTCGCTTTATAGGAAGTATTACGCGATATTCGGGATTCAATATTCAGCGTAGCTATAATCCGTTCTATTATCAGTATATCAAAGGGACATATGATCCGACTAATGCATATCCTTATCAGTTATCAGTATTAAATCCTGAAAAAGGCTCAGACCATATTGATTATACCGCAGGTAACAAGTTTGTGGAAGCTAGGGGTTATGCCGAAGGTGCGGTGTTGTATAATCGTCGTTTCGGGACACATGACTTAGGAGGTTTATTAGTGGGGTCTATCAAAGATCGATTGGATGGCAGTCCGCAGAACTTAGACTCTTCGTTGCCTTCGCGTAACGTTTCGTTAGCCGGAAGATTTACATACGGTTATTCTAATAAGTACTTCGCGGAATTAAACTTTGGACTCAACGGTTCCGAACGATTCGATCCAAGGTTTCGTTGGGGTTTCTTCCCGTCAGTAGGGTTGGGCTGGCAAGTGTCTGACGAGCCATTTTTTGAAAGCCTAAAACCTACGTTTTCTAAGCTCAGACTACGCGGTACATACGGTCTAGTCGGAAATGACATTATTGTTGATGATATCGATCGCTTTTTCTTTACCTCGAATATCAATCTGAACGGGCCGCAGGCTGGATATTTCGGAAATAATGTAAACTCGACCTTCACCAGACCGACCATTGATATTTTACGCTATGCGAATCCAAACATTACTTGGGAGGTTTCTTATAAAACAAACTTAGCGGTGGAGCTGGGTTTTCTAAATGATGATCTATCCTTGATTGCTGAGGTTTACTTAGAGAACCGGACGAATATTGTACAAGAACGACAGGATATTCCATCTGTTGTAGGATTGACTTCAAGCGTTAAAACAAACTACGGTGAAGCGAAAGGAAAAGGTCTTGACTTGACTTTAAACTATAACAAGTCTCTAGCCAACGGAATGTGGTATATCGTTCGGGGTAATTTTACCTATGGTACATCTAAGATCACAGTCTATGATGAGCTAGACTATTCAGGCTTCGCTCCATGGAAATCTGTTGTGGGCCGGAAAGTGGGACAGTCACAGGGCTATGTTGCGGAGCGTCTATTTATCGATGATAACGAAGTGTTGAACTCACCGGTTCAAATGGTTAACGGGAATTCGGTTGTGTATCAGGCAGGCGATATTAAGTACCGTGATATCAATGGCGATGGCGTGATCAATACTTTCGATATCGTACCGATTGGCTACCCTACCAATCCCGAAATTCAATATGGTATCGGAGGGTCATTTGGTTATAAGAATTTTGATGTTTCTGTTTTCGTTCAAGGCTCCTCGCGTTTCTCTTTTTTCTTGGATGCAAATAAAATGGCACCATTTGTCAATGTAACTCTAGTAGAAAAGGGAGTTGAAAGGAGAGGGAACAGAGCGATGCTGAACTTCATCAAAGAAAGTTTATGGACAGAAACGAATAGAGACCTATACGCTCACTGGCCACGATTATCACCAGAGGCTGGAAATAGCGCGGTGGGCAATGCGAACAATTTTGTTCGTAGTAACTACTGGATGCGTTCTGCAAGTTTTATTCGATTGAAATCCGTTGAAATGGGGTATAAGTTCAAGGAATTCCGAGGAATTAGTCCTCGTATCTATGCAAGCGGAACAAACCTCTTTACGCTTTCCGATTTCAAATTATGGGATCCGGAAATGCGTGGGAATGGCTTGGCTTATCCACTGCAAAAAGTGTTCAATTTAGGTATGCAGGTTAATTTCTAATCTGGAATCGAAATGTTAATGATTAATCATAAAGATATGAAGCGTATAATTTTTATATCAATGGGTGTCCTTATCATGGCACTCTCAGGATGTAATAAATATCTAGATATTTTACCAGACGACAAACCGGTGCTGGAGGACGCGTTCAAAGATCGCTTTAACGCCGAGAAATATCTTTTCACCTGTTACTCGGCTCTTCCAAATGTTGCTAATCCGGATAATACCTTAGGACTTACAGCTGGAGGTGATGTTGTCTCGGATCCTCGGAATATGCCGGGTGGTAATCCGGCAAACGTCCCGAATACTGTTTTACTATTCTTCAACGGTAATAACGCAGTACGTCCATATATGAATTTCTGGGATGGTAAGAATGGAGCGAGCCGAAACATTTGGCAAGGAATCCGCAACTGTAATGTCTTCTTAGAACATATCAAACTAGAGGATGGCGGTCCAAGAGACATGGATGAGATGGAACGCGCCAAATGGATTGCTGAAGTCAAAACGATTAAGGCCTACCTCAATTTCTATTTGTTCCAACTTTACGGACCGATACCCATTGTTGATAAGGTTATTCCTATCGCAGCGAAGGGGGAGGAACTTGATTTCCATCGCGAACCGGTTGATAAAGTGACAGACTACATTGTCAACCTATTGGATGAAGCGATCGAAGCATTGCCAACAACGGCTGAATTGGATCCCTCTACGGAATACGGACGTTTCACGAAGACTATTGCACGCTCAATTAAAGCAAAGACACTAGTGCTAGCAGCTAGTCCAATTTTTAATAACAATAATTATTATACAGGATTTAAAGATAAACGAGGTATTGATCTATTTCCGGCCGGTGATAGTAAGCAAAGATGGGAGCGGGCATTGTTGGCTTGTGATGAGGCTGTTCGTTCTGCGGAGGAAGATGGTAACCATTTATTGATTACTACAGATGCTGGCGCAGGCGCCATCCCGGATGTAAATACGACCAATATCAGTCCAGAGACGAAGGCGATGGTGAGCTTAAGACAAGCTGTGACTTCGCCATGGAATCCAGAGCTTATCTGGGCAACCAATGAGGCAACAAGACAGCTCCAACGTTTTTCCAGTATGCTCAGCAATTCAGAGTGGGAAAATATTGCAGGGTCGGGTGCTCCCGATATTGGACAACGCCATTCTCCGACGTTGAATATCGTTGAATCATTTTATTCTTCCAATGGCGTTCCGATTGAAGAGGACCAGGAATGGGAAACGAACGGGTGGTATCAGAATAGATATACAACGCAGCTACCGGATGAAAATCATACGAAGTACTTCATAAAAAGTGGACAGGAGACCGCATTACTTCATCACCACCGCTCTTTACGCTTCTACGCATCGGTGGGATTCGACGGCGGAATTTGGGAAGGTCGTTCGCAGCAATTGTCAAACCCTGCTTTTCCAAACTTTATGAGACATATGGGTAGCGGATTTAAATATGGAGAGACTTATGGCTATTATCCCCTGTCTGGTTATTTAGCAAAAAAGCTGACCCATTTAAAAACAACCTATACTGCAACGCGCGTTGAATTGGTTTATGAACGTTATTCCTTTCCAATTATTCGTTTAGCCGATTTGTATTTGCTATTAGCCGAATCATTAAACGAAGCAGGTGGCCCGGGCAAGACGGATTCTAGAGGTAATAATGCTTACTACTATTTAGATCAGATTCGACAACGTTCTGGAATGGAAGGTGTGGTTGTGAGTTGGGCGAAATATGCTTCTCCAGCGTTTAAATCTAAGCCTGAAAGTCAAGCAGGCTTAAGAAAGATTGTGCAGCAGGAACGCATCAATGAATTAGCGTTTGAAGGCCATTACTACTACGATGTTCGTCGATGGTTAATTGGCGAATTAGTTTATAACAAACCAATTATGGGTTGGAATAAAGAAGGCGAGAATAAAAAGGATTTCTTCACCTTGAAGGTCCTTGTGCAGCCGAGGTTTTCAATGAAAGATTATTTGATGCCAATTGAGACCAATACCTTGCTTCAAAATAGAAACTTAGTTCAAAATCCAGGCTGGTAATTAATTGATAAAACGATGAAAAGATATATTATATACTTGTTCTTATGTTTGGTAAGTAGCTTATCGCTTCTTTCTTGCATGGATTCCTACTTAGGGATTGAACAATTGGATTTAGGCGGTGGCAAGCCTGAAAAATTAACCGTCGACAAAGTGGTTTCGAAGCCAGGTGCATTAGAGATTCACTTTAGTCTGCCGGCCGGCAACCCTAAACATTCACAAGTTATTGCAACCTATATAAATAAAGCCGGCAATGAAGTGGAATTTAAAGTTTCTCGCTATAGCCATATCATTTTAGTTGAAGGCTTTACAGGAACCAATGAGGTATCCGTGGAATTAGCGGTTGTGGATGAGGGCGGTAATAAATCCGACATAACTCAAGTTAGGGAAAAGCCATTGTTATCACCTGTTGAAATTGCACGTCAAAGTTTGTTGGCTACTCCCGCATTTGGAGGTGTTAAGCTAGAATGGGAAAATAAAGAGGCACAGCCCTTCGCGATTCACATATTGACGGAAGATCAAATTCAAATGGGCGAAAAGACACTTATAGAGGATCCTTCTAAGACAATTTACAGCTCAGACTCATTGAATACGGCAACTTATATCAGACAGTATGATAATGTGGAGCAGAAATTTGGATTTGTATTATCAGATAAGTGGGGAAATAGGACGGACACACTGATTGAATTGATTACACCATTCAAAGAACAGCTGATTGATTTCAATACAGTGAAACCTGTTGCTTACTTCAACCCATCATATGGAACCTCGGGTAAAGACTATGCGCTGTTTGGATATAATTTAGAGACGGGGGTACAAAATGATGGGGTAGCACACAGTGCCAACTTTGGTCCTCAAACGATGTTCAATGGTATCACAGCTGCTAACAACTTCTTAGCCTATAAGTTCTTTAAGATCCCGGAAGGCCAGCCAACTCAGCGGACCTACGTACATGACTTATATGTCACTTTTGACTTAAATCAAGATTTACGATTGAGTAGAGTACAAATCTATCCTCGTCCATCCGCCAGTTATCTGTATGCGCGTTCTAGTGTGAAGAGATTCAGGATTTGGGGAACGAATGATGCAAATACTACCCGATGGTCGAAGTTCCCGGAAGGATGGATTTTAATCGGGGAGTACGAAGGAAAGATGCCTGCAAATATGGCTAGTATCACACAAGAAGAAACAGATTATTTCTACAATAAACAGGAGTACGCAGTTTCCGAAGACAATAAGAATCCTGATGCAAAACCGACGGAGTCCTTCCGTTACATGAGATTGCAGCTGATGGAGTCCTACACACCAACCGAAACGTTTTACACGATCAATGAATTCAAGATGTTCGGAGAAGTGCTTAAATCATATTAGCAGAATATATAGATTAAAGTATTTAAAGATGAAGAAGTTAATATATATACTAGGAGCGATTTTTTCCTTTTTGCAGGTCGGCTGTGATAATGCGGATGATCTATTAAATCAGTATGTTAAAGATGGTCCTATTGTTTATGCAGCGCGTATCGCTGATATAAACGTTAAGTCCGGATTTAATAAAGTGGCCGTAGTTGTGGTGCCAGCAGAAGATGTGAATAAATCATTCTTTATGTTGCGGTGGAATACCGCCGCGGGCTCAAGAGATTCACTGAAAGTGGATTACATCGACAGTAATTATCATGAAGAGTTTGGCGGTTACTTCGCGACGTTAGAGATGCCCGACATTGAGGGCAATATTCTGATCGAAGCTTGGAATGTAGATACCTTTGGTAATAAATCCCTAATGACGGATAAGGGGGGCTATGTTTATGGTGATAATTACATCAACACGCTGTTGCCATCAACGGTCAGATTTACTCAAGATAATGGAGTCATTAATTTTGATAACAGGGTGGGAGCCGTTGATAATTTGGTAAGTTACGAACAAAACGATGGAACGTTTACCAAAGAAGAATTAGTCGTTAGAACTCTAACAATGGTCAACCCTAAAAAAGGTGGATTAGTTAGAAGTAAAACGAGGTATTTGATCAATGCAAATGATATTGATACCTTAATAACTCCGAATTATTTGGAGACAGTTATTCCTTAAAGGACCCTATATTAGGAGTTATCCAATGAGAAATATTATTCTTCCTAGTCATTCTAATTAGGCGACTAGGAAGAATAATTTTGTTTATTATTATTACCTATATAAATCAAAAACCTAAAACTAAGTTTATCCTATGAAAAGATTGTTATTATCCCTCTCCATGTACCTTTTGGTGTTTGTTTCATCCGGACAAGGTCTCGTTCAGGAGAGCAGCATAAAAAGTGAAATTAATGAAGCGATCAAAACTTGGAAAAGCCTAGAGAAAACAACCGCCTTCGATCTAAGTCCAAACAGAATTGAATTGCTAAAAACGATAGAACGATATTCGGATAGCTTTCCTCCCGATGAATTCAAGGCTTATTTGGCAATGTCTGAAGATGACGCAGTGGAAATGGAGCGGAAAGTTCCCATTCTTTATGCTTATAGAAAAGGCTTTGACAAGGTTCTGAATGAAGTGAAGAATAATAAAGTTAAAAAAGGTACTGCGCAAGTTTGGTTGCTTTATAATATGGGTTTTATCGTTAAAACACCTTCAGCTTGCTTCGGTATTGATGTAGATCATAGACTAGCTTGGCAATTTGCCCCATATCTTGATTTCCTGTACATAACACACAATCATGGTGACCATGCGAATGTTAAGTTGATGGAGGCGATGACAAACCTAGGTAAACCCGTTATTTCCAACTTCTATAAGCCGGGCTCGGCTTATCATTCTGTAGTACCAACCAGCTATCAAATTGGGAATGTTACGATTCGCACTGATATGGACGACCACCTTGCTAATCCGAAGTTTCCAAAGTTCATATCCATGGCACGAATCGACTGTGGAACTGATGCTGGATCATTCTCTTTGTTACATTGCGGAGATGCAGGCTTTACTCCTGCAAATTTTACAAAGATTCAAGGACCGGTTAATTTATTAGTTATGCGATGGGGAGAGAAGCGAGAAAACAATCTTTTGGGAACGGCCGAAGGGCAAGTTCAACCGGATTATGCGGTATTGACCCATTTAATTGAACTGAGACATAAGCCATATCCGCATGGACAAGCCTCAATTACGAAAACAATGGAACATTTGCCCGCTGTAAAATGTGATAAAACGATGATTCCTTTTTGGGGTGAAAGACTCACTTGGAAGGATGGAATGTTAAAATAATCATATGACAAATTTGGCTACATATAGTTAACAAAAAAATAACGATATTAGGTAACCTTACTAGGTTTGTTATAGCTACTTTTACGCTCATTGTGAAACAGTTCAACCAAAAATCTACCCTAGATAGCCAATATCTTGAAAAGTTGCAACTCGGAGACGAGCTGGGGCTTCGTTATTTTATGAGCCAATACGCTGAGCAATTATTTGTATTTGCATATAGGATTACCAAAAACCGCGAAGCAGCTGAAGAAATTGTATCCGAATCGTTTTGCAAACTGTGGTTTAATCGAGCTAATGCATCTTCATTACAAGCTATTAAGTCTTTCCTTTTTCTTATTACACGAAATGCATGTTATGATCATGTAGGTTCTGCTTTTCGGAAGACGGTGGATCTAGGAGAGGAGCTGTTGTGGGATAAAATCGAAAATCGATCTGATGTTCTAACTGATATCATTTATTCAGAACTTATTGAGCAAATTATATTGGAACTGGATAAGCTGCCGAAATATCAAGCTGAAGTATTTCGAATGACTTATTTAGAAGGAATGGATACCAATGAAATCTGTACGACACTAGGTACAACGGCAAATAACATATACTTTGCTCGTTCGAAAGCAATGGCAGCTTTGAAACTAGTATTTAAAAAGAAAGATATAAGCCTATATGGCATCATTGCCGTATTTAGCATGTTTTAATCAAAAACGTTTGAGGTTTAATTAAGTAGCCAAAAACGCTTTATTTTCCCAAAAAATAAAGTCGTATATTCAATAAAGACAATTAACAGTTTCTATCCATGGCTCAGGCATTCTTTATTTAGGTTTACTTCTCTACTATAATTTTTAGAAGGCTCTTAATAAAATCTCTATCCAAGGAACTGCTGTCACTGGCGGGAAAGTAATGATATATAAAACTATGGCGAATTCAAGACAAAACGTAAATAATATGCGACGCAAACAATTTGTAATTAGGATCATGCTAATGATACCAATGCTCATTTATGCGTTCCTGTATTCACAGGCACAGTCCGTTTCAGACACTGCGGTAGTTACGGTAAAACGTGATATAAGGTATGCTGCAGCGCCGGAGGGGATTGCCCAGGATACGTCTTCAGATCGATTATTAGATCTATATCTCCCCAATTTGAAGTCTGCGAATAGGCTGCCAGTGTTAGTTTTTATCCATGGAGGAGGTTTTTCTGGTGGCGACAAGAGTGCAAAAGGGAATGTGGCGTTATGCAAAAAAATTGCGATCAAAGGCTATGCGGTAGTCTCTATAAATTACTATCTCTATTTAAAGCAAAATAAGATTCAAGGGGCATCTGCAGGTGCCAATATGAAGGACGGACTTCCAAAAGCTGGAAAATTCCATGACGGTTTAGAAACGGCGGTAAAAATAGCGTCTGCTGATACCGAATTAGCATTGCAATGGATCAAAGAAAACGCAGGAACCTATGCGTTGGATACTAACAGAGTTGCTATTTCTGGTGGTTCTGCCGGGGCGATGACAGCGCTATACACAGCCTATCGGTCAAAGCAAAAAGTACTACCGATTCGCTGCGTTGTTAATTTTTGGGGAGGACTATCAAATACGGATGATATGCAACGGAATGCTCCTCCATTGCTAACGTTTCATGGGGAACAAGATGATTTGATCAATGTCGCATACGCTTATGCGCTTCATAAAAAAATGAAGGACCTGGGTATTCAACAATCTGAAATTCATATACTAAAAAATATGGGACATGCCATTTACAATTATATAACCATGAATGAAATCAATACCATAGATAAGTTTTTAACCTCAAACATGTCTGTTAATGAATAATCTGCTTAACAGGAAAAGGGATGTGTTGATCTTCTCGAGGTCTTTCTCCTAATGAAAATTCCTTCCCTTATGAAAAGCCTCTTCGCTATGCTGATCTTCTGTTAAATCCTTCAATAAACCCGTAACATCAAAACAACGTTGCGCAATCACATGTATCACATCCCCTTCTTTCTGTACTTTGCCAGACACCATGAAGAGTTTTGCCCGCAGCACCTCTCGTCTATATTTTTCAAAGACGGTACCCCAGATAACCAAGTTAGCAAAACCCGTTTCATCCTCAATCGTCACAAAGAGAACCCCCTTTGCTGTTCCCGGGCGCTGCCTCACCGTGATCAATCCACATACCTTGACAGGCATATCATTCCTTACCTCAGATAGCTTAGCAGTTGGGATTACATGCAATAAATCCAATTTCCTGCGTAAAAAACTAACAGGATGTGCTTTGATGGATAAGGCCGTAGCAGCGTAGTCCTGCACAACATGCTCGCTTTGGCTCATCAATGGCAGTTCAATTTGTCCTTCCTGTGTGCTTTCCGAGGCCTGTCCCTCAAATAGCGCAATAGGTGTATCTGCAAGTGCCGATATCTCCCATAAGGCTTGTCGACGATCCAGACCTAGGGAGCCAAAAGCATCCGCATCCGCTAATCGCTCCAATACTGCAGTCGTGAGCCCTGCGTCAATTAAACTGTTGATCGACTGATAAGGCTTTATCCGACCGGCAAGCAAGCGCTCCGCATCCTCTGCTTGTAAACCCTTAACATGGCGCAATCCCAATCGGATAGCATGCCATTTACTGCCGGTTTTTCCTTCTAAAGTATTGTCCCAAGAGGAGAGGTTGACGTCAATAGGAAGAACCCGGATGCCATGCTTCTGCGCATCGATGATAATCTGTGCAGGCTGGTAAAAGCCCATAGGTTGACTGTTCAGTAGAGACGCTGCAAAAATATCCGGATAATGGCATTTGATCCAGGAAGATATATATACCAACAGAGCAAAAGAAGCAGCATGGCTCTCCGGAAAACCATAGCTCCCGAATCCCTCCAGCTGTCGGAATACCCGTTCTGCAAACTCTTGCGTATACCCACGGCTGACCATGCCATCAATCATCTTTTTATGGAAAGCAGATACTTTGCCCTTCGCTTTAAAGGTCGCCATACTGCGACGAAGCTCATCCGCCTCTGCCGGCGTAAATCCCGCAGCAACAATAGCAATCTCCATCGCCTGTTCCTGAAATAGAGGAACGCCCTTTGTTCTTTCCAATACGCCCCGCAGCTCCTCCTTCGGATATTCCTCCGGCTCCTCCTTATTTCTGCGACGCAGGTAAGGATGGACCATATCACCTTGTATAGGCCCCGGACGAACAATAGCAACCTCAATAACGAGGTCATAGAACTCTCGAGGCCGCAATCGTGGAAGCATAGACATCTGCGCGCGACTCTCAATTTGAAAGACCCCTAAGGTGTCGGCCTTACAGATCATATCATAAACTTTGGGGTCATCCTGCTTGATATTAGCTAGCGTAAAATCTTCCTTATAATGCTTTTTCGCTAGGTCAAATGCCTTACGTACGCAGGTCAGCATACCCAAGGCCAGCACATCTACCTTTAAGAATCCCAAGGCTTCCAGATCGTCCTTGTTCCATTCCAAATTAGTTCGCCCCTCCATCCGCGCATTGATCAATGGGCATAGCTCATGCAGATTCCCTTGCGTAATCACGAAACCGCCCGTATGCTGCCCCAATTGTCGAGGGAAACCCATATACTGATAAGCGAGTGCCAAGACCTTTTGCAGATTCGGATCCTCAGGATTAAAACCCTGTTCAATCAAGCGTTCCTGATCCACATGGTTATCCCAATAGCTGCTGATAACCCCAGACAAGCGACCTACGGCATCCAATGATAAGCCCATCGCCTTTGCCACGTCCCGTAATGCGCCCTTCGAACGAACTTGGGTAACCGTCGCTACTATAGCGGCGCGATTGCGCCCATACTTCTCATAAATGTATTGTATGACCTCCTCACGGCGCTCATGCTCAAAATCAACATCAATATCGGGTGGTTCATCCCGCGCATCCGACATAAAACGTGCAAACAGCAGTTTGATCTTCGAGGGGTCAACCGAGGTAATGCCTAAACAAAAGCAAACCGTTGAGTTGGCCGCCGAACCGCGACCCTGACAAAGGATGCCACGCTCACGCGCAAAACGAACATAGTCATGCACCGTTAGAAAATAAGAAGCATAATTCTTACGCTCAATAAATTCCAGCTCCATATGTATCGTGTCGAGAATATGCTTCGGGATATCTTCTCCAAATTTAGCCCTTGCGCCCTCCCAGGTTAAACGAACGAGCTCTTCCTGAGGCGTACGGCCGTCAGGTGCTAACTCGGCCGGGTAGACATATTCTAGGCTGTCTAACGAGAAGCTGCAAGCCCGAGCAATTTCCTCCGTATGGGCGATAGCGTCCGGATACTGTCGAAATAAACGTTCCATCTCTTCAGCAGGCTTTAAATAGCGCTCCGCATTTGCATGCAGCTTAAAACCGGCATTGTGTATCGTACATTTCTCCCGTATGCAGGTCAGGACATCTTGTAGCTCACGCCGCTCCGGACTATGGTAATAGACATCGCCCAAGGCGACCAACTTTATCTTCAGTTCTTTCGCTAATTGATGTAGGCGGAAAATCATCTTAGCATCATCTCCTCGATACAGTTTGTTGATACCGAGATAAAGATCTGAACCTAGATTATCCCGATAATCGCGAATATCCTGCATATAGGCCATGTCCAAACAGAAAGCTGCATCCAGCTTCTCTGGCGGTAATACCACAAACTTGAGCCCTTCGGCATGTTCATACACATCCTTTCTATACAGATGACATTGTCCTTTTTCTGCACGTAGGTTCCCCACGCTCAATAAGGTCGATAGACGCCCGTAAGCCGCGCGATCTGTAGGGTAAGCTAGCATGCTAGGGCCATCCAATAAGTCTAAGCGACAGGAGGGAATCAGACGGATGCCATGTTTCTTGGCTGCAACATGCGCACGGACAATCCCCGCAAAAGTATTACGATCGTTGATAGCAAGAACTTGATAGCCCAAAAGCGCAGCCTGCTCCATCAATTCATCCGGATGGGAGGCTCCGCGGAGGAAGCTGAAATTGCTCGTCACCTGTAATTCTATATAACCCATCGTTTATGCAAAAAATCCATGTATAAACCACTCATCCGACTCCTTATCCCCATAATGCCCCGAACGGTATAACCAATATCGCTGCCCCTGATCATCTTCTACCGCATAGTAATCCCGGTGCTCCCCCGGGTCGATCCACCACTCTCTTTCAATGCGCTCCGGTCCGTCCGCCTTCCGAATCGGATGACGGACACCTTTGTATTGAAAAACCATAGGCGGATAATCCGGGATGGGAGCTGTTACATGGATGCGCTCAGGACGGGCCAATAGCCGAGTCGGACGAGGCCGGTCCAAAGGCCAGTCGAAGCCAGCCTTTTCTATGATGGAAGAAACTTGACGCATGGAGCGTTCCGGCCAATAATGCTGATCCGGGAAGTAACGAAAGATCTCGCAGGCCGTATCCCTGTTCTTCAAGCGGTCCAATAGCTCCGTCAGATTGCTGTCCTCCAGTCCCGTGCGGGTATCCCATAAAATTTCCTGATTCGCTTCCGCATCTTCTACCTTATGGGCTTGTAAGATAAAGAGCTCAATCCCTAAGGCAGGCTCAATCTGCGATATCTTCAACGCAAATAACTTGAAAAGATGCGGGATATGGGCGGTCGAACGGCTGGTGCCGATGCTGATCTGCTCCACTTTGCCATCCAGGCGGTGCCCAATCAGACTGGCTTCCCGAATGCCCTTGCCCTCATTTGCCAGTCGCCCACAAAGCGCCTCCAACAATTTCTCGATAGCAATTTCAATCCCCTTGTCGGTATTGATAGGTTCTAAGCAGGGAAGTCGCTCCTCATAAGGCGCAATAGGTTTTAGGGGAAGGATAAACTCCTCCTCAGAGCCTATGGCTTGCGCTAATCTTAAAACCGTATGATCGCCAAAGCGCCTCCGCAGTACGGAACGTGGCATGCCCGCAAAGCTTTTGATTTTCTTTAAGCCCAAGCGGTACATCCGCTCCACAATAGGTACCTCCAGACGTAGAGCCATAGGAGGGAGGTTTAATAGTGCCTCCAGTTGGGTGTTGCTCTCAACAATAGAATTGCTCTTTCCGTAGCGGGTTACTGCCCAGGCAGCTCCTATGCTGTCGGCGATAGCCATGCGAGCCTGATAACCGTATTGTGCAAAACGTGAAATAATATGTTGTAGGTATTTTTTTTCGCCGCCCCAAAGATGCGCACAGCCGCTGATATCAAGGATAAGTCCATCAGGCTCGTCTAAGGCAACAATAGGAGTGAAGCGAATACACCAAAGACCTATAGCTTTCAATAATTTCTCCTGAAGCCCGAGGCGCTCATCCAGCACCTCCAACGAAGGAAGAAAGGCTTTCGCATCGGCCACAACCATCCCTTGTACCACGGCGTGCTTCTCTGCAGCAGCATTAGCAGCACTGATCAACATACGCCCATGTACAGGATGGGCAAACACAAAAGGGGTATCTCGCAAAGCGGGTTGACGCTTGCTTTGCCAATCTGTTGTCAGATAGGGAAACCAGATGGAAGCATATCTCTTTTTCATGACGCATTAACCTGTCTGCTGTGTTTTGCTGCATAAAACAGATGTATTCGATTTTTGAAAAATAGGACGTAGACCTAAATTGGAAAACTCCATTTCCCAACGCCCGGGGTTACCATTTCGAACCTTGAGGAGTTCTACATCCCAGCGTGGAAAGCCGATGCCCGGCAAACCCTCCTCGGCATAGCTCGCCAAAGGCTTAATCTGCCAACGTGCTGTGCAGGCAGTGGCCGCCAAACTGCGCGGATTATGACGTAAAATAAAACCAACACCTTGGGTCTTTTCTGCAGCAAGCTGTAATCTGCGCGTCTGTGTATAATCCAGTTGGTGCACCTCCGCAATAACCCCGGCAATGCCCGGACATTTTAATGCCTCCTCCATCGCCCAAAGCACATCTTTCTCCCTTTGCATGCAGATGAAAACAACACGCTCAGGCTCAACACCAAAACTCTTTATAGAAATAGGAAATAAAGATTTAAAGCTGCTGATCCACAGACAGACACCCTTGCTCTTCATTAGCTTCCCAAGCAAAACACTCATGAAACCACAGGAACTAGCACCCTCTTCTCGACCTCTACTGATAAACTCATGAATGCTGCCCTTAGGAAAGATACCATTGGGAAAAGCTTCCTCAATAGGTCCTAAACCAAGACGCTCCTCTTGGCTGTCCCGAGGTTTTACCCCCTGCCAAAGCAACATGTCGTTTTTTAGCTGACTGATTAATGCTTCTCTGTTTCTTAACATCATACCTCCTTGTTCAAGGCTTTCAAAACAAAATTAATACTAAAATAATTAGCAAACAAGGAATGTTTAAAACTAAAATTATTAGCAAAAATAAAACAGATAATAAGAGCATTAACTATTCATACATCGAAACATTCTATAAAATATACTTTGGACTGTATTGTTGGAGCCCTTTAGTGAAAGGGCTCTACGCATTGGCGACATATTTAACACCTATAAATTTGAATCTATATAGGGATTAGCCAGGACGAACCGCGTAGAGCCCTTTCACTAAAGGGCTCCGCTAGCACGTTTTTCGGCATAGGATAGCACGTCTTTTCACAATAAAATCGGCGGTCTTTCAACAACGAAATAGACCATCTTCAAAAGCAAATTAAAACATCTTCCCATATAACGATAGACAGCCATCCCGTAACAGATACGAAAGCCATTCTAATCCATAACATTCTCGAATCTAAGTCCATAAAAACCTGTAATAAATTAAATAAAGAGTGTAAACCATTGCTAAAATTATAATTGTTTGTATTATTTTTTATACAAAACAGAAAGTATATTAATTAAGAGGATATAAGCACGTCATAATTAATATATTCGCAATGATTTCATTGAAAATATAAACAAGAACAATAAACCAAATTAAAAACGAATGAAAGCCCCATTTAAATTATCCATTTTAGCCGTGTTGTTCGTCTTGAACGTGCAGGCACAACAAAAAAAAGTAGATCATATCTTCCACGACAATCAAGCATACTTCGATTTAATGGAAAAGGAAGCAACAGCAAATATGTCCACAGCCAAATTCTTGACACCACAAGATGCCGTTGCGCAATTGAAAGCGAATGCAAATAAAAAAGTGAAAGTGCAATCTGTCAAGCCGGCTACAAAGGAGCTTAGCGCTGAAGCGATCGCTGAACGTGCTTTAGAATCAACCGTTGTTGTCAGTGAAGCCTACCTATGCGGTAAATGTGATAAAACACACGTGAATGCTGCTTCTGGCTATGTAATTGATGAAGACGGCTTGATCGTAACTAACCACCACGTGGTGGAAGCCTATGCAGACACTGCGGGAAACAAATTATTGCTACAGATCATGACAGCGAAGGGCAAAGTCTACCCTGTCATGGAGGTATTGACCAACTCCAAAGAAAATGACTTAGCAATTCTACGAGTAGATACCAAAGGAGACAAACTCACACCATTTGGATTAGGAAATACCGCAAAATTAGGTGCTGACGTCTTTGTATTAAGCAACCCAAACAATATGTTGTTCTACTTCTCAAAAGGTATTGTTGCTAGAAACTACATGAAGAGCGATCGTTCGGGAAATAGCACGAAATATCCAGAGATGGAAATCACAGCAGATTATGCCGCAGGATCCAGTGGAGCACCTGTCGTTGATAATAAAGGAAACCTTATCGGAACCGTATCAACAACATCTTCTATCTATTACAACCCACATCAGCAAAGAGACTTGCAGATGGTAGTAAAAGGTACAAAACCAGTGATTACCCTCAAGGAATTAATCAACTAAATTCAATAGAACATTTTCAGTATAAAAAGAGGCCCTCGAGGCCTCTTTTTTTAGATAATAGACCCCCATTGTCTGAACCGGAAAAAAGGATTTAGGATGGGCGCATTGTCTTTGAACCAGGAAAGGAAGGAAAAAAAACGATAAACAGGATCTTGTCTATCCTTGCATCCTTCCTTTCCTGGTTCAGAATATTTAAAAAAGTCTAATGTCTCACCTCTAATGTCTCACATCTAATATCTAACATCTAAACCTCAATTCCCTTTCAACCCCAATTCAAACCCAATACATAACCGTATCAGAACCGCTCCGAAAGGGTTATACATGGGGTTTGAATTGGGTAAGAATAAAAGCAGACCTTAAGCGGCATAGTGTTTGATTAAATTTTTTTATCACACACACATAAATCACACACTATGAAAAAACTAATCTATGCTTTCCTATTGCTATCTATTACCTTATTTTCTTGCAGCAAGGATGACGACTCGACTGAGACCGAAGTGATCAATTTGGTTGATACTAAATGGGAAGGAAGAGGGACGTTTGGAGGGCTGCCGGAACCCGTTAAAATTACCCTAGAATTTAAGACCGGCGGAAAAGTTGAAGGATACAATCAGCCTAACGACTGGGAAGGGACATACACGTTCGATACGAAGACCAATAAGGGCGTAATCGTTGAGGACGGATCGTTTAAAATGCCGTTTGAAGTCAGTGGGTCAACTCTAAAATTTGAGATAGAACCAAAGAACTGGATCTCCTTAAAAAAACAGTAAAGAAGGTCGCATTTAGGATTGATCTTTTGAAGGACAGCTTTTTTTGTAGATAAGCGGCGCATATTGACGTCAAAACTCTTACAAAAATCGTAACTTAAGTTCAATCAAAAAATCAATCCTACCATGAACCTGAACAATGCAATCTTAACTTGCTTTACATCTCTATTTCTATATCATGCAAGTCTGACGCCAGTGGATTATGCTAAAACGCATTTGGAAACTGCTGCCAGTCACACTTTAGTCGATTCGCTCGAAAAGGACAAGCGTGCGATCGCCGAGATGCTTAAAAGCAAGACGCCTATCACCTGGTTATTTACAGGGAACAGTATTACCCAAGGGGCGAAACATACCCACGGTATGCGGATCTATTCGGAGATATTCTTTGAGCGCGTGCGTTACGAGATGGGACGATCACGCGATTTGATCGTTAATACCGCAGTAAGTGGAAATACAACTAAAAATATTCTAGACGATTTTGATTGGCGCGTTGCGCATAGCAAACCGCAGGTAGTTTTTCTAATGATCGGAACTAACGATGCGGCAAGTGATAAATCTATCTCTGTGGAGCAATACGGAAAAAATCTAGAGAATTTGATTAGAAAGATCCGTGCTATCGGTGCTATTCCGGTAGTACTCAGTCCGACTCCTATTTTAGAATCCCATGCGCCTGAGCGTGCAAACCTGAAGGCCTATGTTGTTAAGATGGTAGCGTTGGTCAAGAAGGAACAGGTTATTTTCGTCAATCAGTGGGAAATTTGGAACGGGGAGTTGAAGGAAAAGTATAAAGAGCAATGGTCTAGGAAGCTGTTGAATGATCCCTTGCATCCAAATGGACAAGGACATAAGGAGATGGCGATCTCCTTATTTAAAACACTTTCGATATTCGATCCAAAACAACCCACCTGCGGAGGGGAATACTACGAAGGTTACCATTAGCCTAAAACGCAGCTCCCCCGAGCGGGGGAGCTTTGTAAAGCAATAGTCAATTTTCCATAGGTAAATGGAAAGCTAACATGAAAAAACAATTATAAATTGAAACCTTTATGTATAAAAAAAATGTTTTCTCAACGTTGTTTGTACTTGCTTAATTGTTTTTTACGCAACGGACTGGTAGTCGATAAGTAGTCGATAAATGCGTCACCCACGCTTTTCTACAAGTTGGTTCGATTTCCAAAATATAGGCGTAGCAGCTTGATTTTTGGGTGCTCGACCAAATCTTTCCATATCCAGTGCATGATGCTGTGCAATAATTGCCACACATGATTCCGTGCGTCATCAAGTACATAAATTTATTTGGGCTTTGGTCATCTGGGTACGCGACATAGTTAGATCCGCCAGCTAATTTAGTGCCCGCCATTTTAGTGATCTCCGCATGTGTCGGCATCCGCCAGTTACCTTCTGGATAAACCTTCAAACAAGGGTCTCCGCTACCTGGTTTACCTTTTGGAGTAGTCGATTTCCAGTTCCAGTAGAATTCGCAGTCGCGATATCCTATGTATTTCTGGTCCGCACGGAATCGGTAACTTCCATCAGAATGGATATATAAATAGCCCGGAGACCATTTAATTCCGCGTACGAGGTAGTAGCCTCCTGTAACCATCAATTTCGCTTTAAGCATTTTTGAAGCTCCTGGGTTTGTAAAAGGGAATTTTACCAATTGTGCTACTCCAGCATTTGTCAATCCGGAGCGGATTTCACCACTTTCATCAAGTTTCACCTGAATTTCTGAAAAAATAACGCCTATTTGAGTAAGTCTTTCCGGTTCGATTGTGTAGTAGGAAGCGTATTTTGTTGCCCCTTCTACGTCATCATAGAATGTCAAATCGCTGATATTAGCACTTTGGACATTCTCCATTTTTCCTGTCCTCAAATTTAGGGTTCCAGTTTTGATATAGTCAGTTTTATCGAACTTCGCTTTTACAGAAACCAATTTGCCGTACATTTGAGTCGCGTTCAACTCCACAACTACTTGTGCCTGTAGGTATTTAAATTGGATATCAAGCGTGACTTGGCCGCCTTCTACTTCGATTTCACCACTTGAATACAACAATGGTTTATTGATGGAAGAAGTGATTTTTGGGTTTTGCACATCACTTGGTACGGCGATGTCCTTATTCTCGTTGTGTGAATAGGCGACCCAAGTAAAAGTGTTATAGCTTGGAAGTTCCAATTTCGCCAACTCATCGGCGTTCATCATCATTGATTTATAGAATTTTCCGCTATCCTTGTAGTATAACATCAAGCGATATTTTGCACCCTTTTCGGCATTTGTTGCTGCTTTTAACCCCGTGGCAATAGAACGCTTTGACGAGCTGATCAAATTTGATTGACTAGAGATAAATCCATTTTCAACACTTGATTCCGCTGTAATCTGTACTTGGGCGTTCTCGGCGTTATCACTTTTGATATCTACATCAAAAGCTTTTACTTGAGGAAGCGTAGTGGATGCTTCATTTGTTTTTGACGCCACTACCTTTACCAATACGGTGGTATTTCCGTCATTGTCGGCTGCTGTTTCACTTTTCTCACAACCTTGTAGCAAGAATAGGCCCAGCGTTAGGCAAACAGCCGTACATTGTTTAATGAAATTAAATGTTTTCATTTTTTTTGTTTCTCAATTAATTTAAATTTCTCCTAATTAGATTTCGATAATAACTTCTTCTTCCGGTGGTTCTTCAATTCCCGGAGGACCAACCGTGACGGTTCCGGTAGATTCCGCCGCAATTCCACATTCTAGCTCGATGACTTCCAAGTTAATTCTTGGGGTTTGGTAATTTGTTTTTTTCATGCTTTTAATGATTTTTAGCTTATTACGGATGCAAACATAAGCCGAAAGAAATGATGAAAAAGAAGCGTTTGCTACAACAAAAGTTCTGTTGAGATACGCAAAAGCTACTTTTTATACTGTTTGTGCCAGAGATACTGGTATAAACTACTTAATCTATGGATTTTTTAATCCTCGACAGTAGAGTGAACGGGAAAAGGTGTATTTTCGCTAATTTCGGATACCCAGACATAGAGGTTTTTTTGCGAAGGGATATTGAACGTTTTCCTCAAGCGACTTTTTTTCGTCTGTACAGTTCGAATTGAGAGATGGTTGAAATGAGCAATTTCTTTCGTATTGAAACCTAATTTTATGTAGGCACATAATTTAAATTCTTCTTGCCCTAAACTGGGGTTTATTTCAGAAAGAGCGTCGCGAAGTCCAGGGAAAATATATTGGAATAAGGAAAGGAATCCGGGATCGCCTGATTTTGCTAAGTCGAGCAGTTCTTCCATATTGTTGATTTGGGTATCTTCGACGACAGCTTTTAACGCAATAAGCTCTTCATTGCTGTTTTGATAATTGTTATTTAATGATATCAGCTTAACGTTTTTTTCAAACACATAAAAACTATTGAATCCAGTAAGTATCAAAACCTCTAAAATACTGTTGAGTCTAATGTTCTGTTGGATCTGATCTTGAATGGTAATACCAAAGTACCACGGCTCGAATTGGAATCTATGAAGCCCCAGTATCATTAGGAAAGTGATGCTATATAGCAGAATAGTATATTTGATGTTGTCTCTGTCGTTGAAAATTAAGCTGAAACTTCCTAAGTAAGGGAAAAAGTAAAGATAAAAGCAACTTTGCAAGCCATAATGGAGACTCATAACAAATATTAGAGCGCCGATGATAACGTAGATAATGAATTGAAAAAGGCTTTTGAAGCGAGCTTTGAAATGAAAAAAGCAGTATAGTAAAAAAGCGCTTAGAATGATTCTTGCACTGTATAGCCAGTTCCAACTGAAATCAAAAATAAAATAATCACGTAAGACATGAACAAAGATGATGATTGAAATCCCAAGGGTTAGCCGATTAATGATTTTAAGTTGTATCAGTCTTGGCTGATTTGGATTTTGTTGTGTAAGATGTCGATTAGAGATTAAATCCCAGATTTTAAGAAGCATGGCACAAATAATTAAAACGAGATCGTAGATGGTCACCCGAGAGGATTATCCCGATGTTCGTTGAGGTAGAATCATTTTTCACAATATGATATTGTAGTAATATTAGTTAAAAATAGAAAATAAAAATGCTTCATATGTGGTAAAAACTCTTTTTATAGAAAAACTTCTACAGTAGCGTTTTTTATTACCAGATTTGTGAAAAATGCGAGACTTTTTTTGCATGATTATTGTAATTCTATGCATGAATGGTGCTTGTACATACCGTTTAAGGTTGCATTTAAATCGCGAGAACGTCTATGGAAAACTTAAAGGAGATTAACCAGTTTGATATACAGGTGCAGGATACTAGTTTCGGCCTAATAACGACTTTAAAATCACAGCAGAAGCAATCTGTGAAAGACGCCGTTGGTTTTGAAGAGAAGGTTCTTTTAGCAAGCGATGTAGAGGATTCCAAATATCCTTTCTCCAGTACGTTTGTGCTAGTAGGCGAGGACGGTCAGGTAAGTTCATATGTGGAAGAAAATGGTATCATGCCTACACTGTTTCTGAGTCCAATTGGAGAAGCATATGTGTCTATCGTGCCTTATCATCCGGATAAGGAGATGGAGATCACGGTTCCATTATTTAATCGTGAGCAGGTCGAGATTCCAAAAGGAAATCGATCGTTCTTAGGTGATTTCATAGGCTGTATTGCGGATTATTCTTTGTTCTTCGACGCGAATCTATGGGATGCTAAAAAACAGGATAAATTACTCGCCATTGAATTTAAAGGGGCAAAAGTTAAGAAAAAGCATAATACGAAAATCCCTTTTCCAAACAAGAATGCTATTTATGTGGACAAGGACGAAATACATTTGCTAGCTTGGGAGGGAGAGTTCTGGCTTCATCGTTTGATCTCAGTCGGTGGATCCGTACTCAAGGAACGAAAAATCAATCCCACACATACGTACTTCTCAAAAATATTGAAGCTTTCTTTCGAGGAAGATTCTTACGTTTTGCAGGAACGTGATAATTCTATCTATTTAGATGTTATTTCTCCGGAAGGCATTGTGGAAGAGCAATTCTTATTTGATAATATCGATCCATTCTATAATACGTGGCCAGCTGTGAAAATTGACAAAGGTACGTTCGTAATTCGTTTCAATGGCGAATTTGGAAATGGTTGGTTTACTATTGCAGGACGCGAACTGCTCGAATTCTTTTATAGCAAAGGGGTGCAGGGCTATAAAAACCTCATTACGGGAGAGCAATTTACAATCGATCTACCTGATTTTGTCATACACAAGATCGTAAAAACGAAAGATAGTGCTTATGGCGTTCTGTTATCCCCGAGCTCGAATGCTAGTTCGGACAAGGATACTGTAGTCGTACTTCAACGGAATCTTCGATAGCTGTAATTCTGATAATTTTCTGCTCGTTAGATGTAGTGGTTTTCGCTAGATCGCATTTGATATTGTCGCACTTTAACCAACCTAGTTTTAGATACTATAAGTTAAAACTTGTTAAGAACGCCGTCGCTGTTATTGATAATCAGCCTTTTTCAATATTTTTAAGAATGCCTATCCAATTTAAACATATCAAACCTATTTATGTTCCAGCATTGATTATCAATCTCTTTATTACGGCATTCTTTAACATGTCAACTTGGAGTTTGTCTTTTTCATTCTTACTGTTTGGATTTGGTATTTCAATGCTGCTTTCGGAGTTGTTCTTGATACGCTTCACTTACCTTTTTCGAAATTTAGGATATTCGCGTGCTAAACTTTGGTTTCACTGTTGGATTCTCAATTGTGTGCCAGCATTTTTTATTTTATTAATCAGTATGCTATGGAAGAGGTGATGAAGGAATTTTACGCCGACTCGATTGCATTCGAGTATAGCTACAATCAGAAATTAATAAATGGGGCAGTTATCATTATGCATCCCGGAATTATTTACGGATTGTTGGGGCGTAATGGTTGCGGTAAATCGACCTTGATGAAAATCTTATTCGGTACGCTCAAGCCTTCGGAGGCCTTTATTAGACTAAATGGCAAGCGCGTAAAAACAGCCTACTTAACAAAAGATGTTTGTTATCTGCCACAAGATTCGTTCTTGCCAACGTGGTTTACGGTAGAAAAAGCCATTGATATGATGATTGGTGACAAGCAATCTATTCAACAAGTCAAAGATAACGCGGTCATTCGCCAATTGTTAGGTGAACGGGTTGCCAATATCTCAGGCGGTGAGTTGCGATATTTAGAGATATTATTGCTACTTAATCAAAAAGCTACTTTCCTCATGTTGGACGAGCCCTTCTCGGGGCTTTCACCCTTATTGAAGGAAAATGTTCAGGAATTGATTCTCAATTTTCGCAATTCGAAGAGTATTTTAATCTCTGATCATGATTATCACAATGTTTTGGAGATTAGCGATCAAATCATGCTCATGGACAATGGCGCTTGTAGAAAGTTGGCGAAAAAAGAAGAATTGGAAATATTTTATGTTCCGGAAGGGACATTTGAGCCATAATCCGCAATTAATCCACTTTAGGAATTCCTATTTATTATATTTGTTTATCCTAAAATAAATATACATGTCTACAATACTTATCAAAAATGCGCAGGTTGTAAATGAAGGGGAGGTCAAGGCGCAAGATCTATTGATTAAAAATGGGCGTATCGAAAAAATCGCTGGAACGATTGACGCTACTGCCGATAAAGAGATTAATGCAGAGGGTCTTCACCTTTTTCCAGGATTGATCGACGATCAGGTTCATTTTCGCGAGCCTGGACTCACTCATAAGGCGAATATCTTTACCGAAAGCCGTGCTGCAGTTGCCGGTGGGACGACCTCGTTTATGGAGATGCCTAACACCGTTCCTAATACATTAACGCAGAAATTATTGCAAGATAAGTATGATATCGCACAGGATAGCTCTTTAGCCAATTACTCATTTTTTATGGGTGCGGCGAACGATAATCTGGATGAGGTATTGAAAACTAATCCACGCGATGTTTGTGGTATTAAAATATTTATGGGTTCTTCGACGGGAAATATGCTTGTCGATAATGAACAATCGCTGGAAGCAATCTTCAGCCAGGCACCAACATTGATTGCAACGCACTGCGAAGATGAGGCTACGATTCAAGCAAATCTAGCCTCCTATAAGGAAAAGTATGGCGACAACGTAACGATAGAGATGCATCCACTGATTCGTTCGGCAGAGGCTTGTTATCTTTCTTCTTCCAAAGCGGTGGAGTTGGCCAAGAAAAACAATACACGATTACATATTCTTCATATTTCAACGGCCAGAGAAACCGGTTTGTTCGATAATTCCATTCCTTTAGAGCAAAAGCGCATCACGGCGGAAGCCTGCATACACCATCTTTGGTTTTCGGATGCCGACTATAAAACGAAAGGGAATTTTATTAAATGGAATCCTGCCGTAAAGACAGCTGATGATCGCGACGCCATCTTAAAAGCGGTATTGGATGGGCATATCGATGTGATCGCAACGGATCACGCGCCTCATACCATTGAAGAGAAGTCACAAGCTTATTTACAGGCGCCATCAGGTGGGCCATTAGTACAGCATGCTTTACAAGCATTGATCGACTTAGTAAAGCAAGGCAAGATGACCTTGGAACAATTGGTTCAAAAGTCGGCGCATAATACAGCGACTTTATTCCAAATTGAGCAACGCGGCTATATACGTGAAGGTTATTGGGCCGATTTAGTTTTGGTCGACTTGAATAAACCTTATACGGTAAATAAATCGAATATACTTTCTAAATGTGGCTGGTCGCCATTTGAGGATTATACATTCTCTTCTACGATCGAACATACATTGGTTTCAGGAAATATTGCCTATAGCAATGGTGCTATCGTCGAAGTTGGTTCTGGACATCGTTTACTTTTTAATAGATAATAATGGATAAACGTTCATTCTTAAAATCTTTAGGGTTGGGGATGGCCGCCATCCCATTTGCAGGCAGTTCGGACGCCTTAGCCATGGCAGCGCAGGTAAAACCTTTGTTGAAAGGAAAAGTATTGAAAGCGGGAGATACCATTGGTATCATTACTCCTGCTAGTGCATTAGGTGACGAGGATGCTATCACTTTGACGAAAGAAGTGCTAACTTATTTCGGTTTCAAAGTGAAAGAAGGAAAATATATACGCGAGCGTTATGGGAATTTGGCAGGTACTGACGCACAGCGTCTGGAAGATCTGCATACCATGTTTGCGGATAAATCTGTTGCGGGAATTCTTTGTATTCGCGGAGGCGCCGGAGCGTCCCGATTACTTTCGAAAATAGATTATCAACTTATCGCAAATAATCCAAAGGTGTTACTGGGATACAGCGATATCACGGCTTTGATTATGGCGTTCCAAGCGAAAGTAGGTTTGGTAACTTTCCATGGCCCTGTTGGTACTTCCAACTGGAGCAACTTTGTAGCGAAGACGTTTAATGATCAGTTTATTGATAATAAACTCGTGACTTTTTCGAACCCTGATAAAAAAGGCGATAACATCGTACAATATAAGGATCGTATAACGACGATTAATCCAGGCGTGGTTGAAGGTAAACTACTTGGTGGTAACTTAACACTGATTTCAGGCCTTTGTGGCTCTCCATATCTTCCAGATTTTAAAGACAGTATTTTGTTCCTGGAAGAGATTAATGAGACCCCCGAGAAGGTGGATCGAATGTTCTGCCAATTAATGAATGCAGGTATACTTTCACAGATCAAAGGCTTCGTTTTCGGTAAATGCACAGGTTGCTCACCGTCGGCCGGATACGGCTCTTTAAATCTCGACCAAATCCTTCGCGATTTTATCAAACCCCTAAACATCCCGGCTTATACTGGGGCAGTTATCGGACATATTGATGATCAGTTTCTGTTGCCGGTGGGCGTGAAAGTGCGCTTAGATGCGACAAAGGGAACAATAGAAATCCTAGAAAAAGCGTTGATTTAATATGAAGTTATTCTTAGTTTCCTTAGGTCTATTGGCCGCGACAACCTGTAGCAATCCCTTCAATGCTTCAAAACAAGCTGTAAAATTGGGGATGCAGGTAGATAGCAGCCAATGGAATTCCATGCATGCATCATACAAAGAGTCTGCTCTTTTTCACAGACGATTTAAACACAAAGACATCGATTCGCTAATCCAAGTGCATCGTAAAAGCGAGCTGTTTAATATTTCGCAAATTGGAAAATCTGTCGAGGGGAGAGCAATTTATGAACTTGCCTATGGCAAAGGAGGTAAGAAGGTTATGCTATGGTCGCAAATGCACGGCGATGAGCCTACGGCAACCATGGCGCTGTTTGATATATTCAACTTTCTGGAAGGTAATGGGGATGGCTTTGATAGCATTCGGAACCTGCTTCAAGAAAATCTAAATATTCGATTTATACCTATGCTAAACCCGGACGGCGCAGAGCGCTTCTTGCGTCGAAATGCGCAAAGTATAGACTTGAATAGAGACGCCCGCGCCAATCAAACTGTAGAAGGCTCCTTGTTGAAATCTCGGGCGAAGGAGTTTAATCCTCGCTATGGATTCAATCTTCATGATCAGAATATTTATTACAATGTGCCGGATACCAAGAATCCAGTAACGATATCTTTGCTGGCTCCTGCTTACAATACGGAACGGGAAGTCAACGAAGTTCGCGAGGGAGCAATGCAGATTATTGTAGGGATGAATAAAATTTTGCAGCAATATGTTCCTGATGCGGTTGCCAAATATGACGATACTTATACGCCTCGGGGCTTTGGGGATAATTTCCAATCTTGGGGAGCGAGCACCGTTTTAATTGAATCGGGTGGACTGAAAGGCGATCCGGAGAAACAACAGATTCGGAAGCTCAATTTTATAATTATCCTCAATGCTTTAATGGAGATTGCGCAAGGCACTTATGAGAACTATGATGCGAAGGGTTATGAGGAGATTCCATTCAATGCGAGCCAGATGCATGATATCGTTATCCGTGGACTTTCCTTCGGCAATGATTCTATTTCGCTAAAGAGCGATATTGCAATCCGCAGAGGAGAGATGACGGTTGGAGGTGATTATTTTGTCCGCGGTCGCGTTGAAGATATTGGCGATTTGCCGGAATCTTATGGTTACGATGAAGTGGAAGCCGATGGTTTAAAATTTATCGCAGGAAAAATAGCACCGCAAGCTATCCCGGATTTATCAACTCTAACGCCAGAAGTAGCCTATGATCTACTGAAAAAGGGGTATATGGGCGTGCAGGTGGCTAAGCTTTTGCCTGCTGAAGAAGGGATGCTACATAGTCTACCGATTCAGGTTTTTAGCAAAACCGCTTTTGCAGCAACGCCTTTTATTGACTTAGGTGGAACGACTAACTTCTATATTGGGGATTCTACAGGAAACTTGAAATATGCTATCTTAAATGGTTATTTGATTGATTTGTCAAAGTCGGTGAAAGATATAGGATTGCTGAAGAACAGAATACAATAAAGAGAACTGGCATTCGCCAGCTCGCTTTATTTAAAGCGGCGCTTAATTCAAATTCCGATACTCGACCGGCGTTACACCAGTTTTTTGTTTGAAAAGGCGTGTGAAATGTTGAGGATATTTAAAACCAAGGTCAAATGCTATTTCTCTAATTGATTTATTTGTATCGAACATCTTTTCTTTCGCGATATGAATGACTTTCGATTGAATATATTCTTGTGCTGATATTCCTGTTTCCTTTTTTATGAGATCGCCGAAATAATTCGGTGAGAGATTTAATTCATCAGCAAACCAAGATACCGAAGGCAGGCCAATCATTTGAGGTCGGTCGCTCGAAAAGTAGCCATCGAGTAATTGTTCGAAACGGCTTAGTATTCCTTTGTTTACATGTTCCCTAGTAATGAACTGTCTATCGTAGAATCGCGTGCAATAGTTTAGAAATAATTCTATATTGGAGATAATCAGTTGCTTGCTATGTTTGTCGATCGCATGTTGAAGTTCATATTCGATTTTTGTAAAGCAATCTTGTATAATTCTTCTTTCTTGGTCTGAAAGGTGCAATGCTTCGTTGACCGCGTAAGAGAAAAAGTGGTAATTTCCAATGGTCTTGGCGAGTGTTGTTCCTACGATCAAGTCTGGATGGAACACCAACGCAATGCCTTGTGGTTGATAATATTCTTCTCCAGATTGGCCTATTACTTGTCCCGGAGCTAGAAAGATAAGGGTCCCTTCCTCATAGTCGTAGTTGTCGAGTCCATATCGTAGATCGCCACAATGAATCTTTTTCAGAAATATCGTGTAAAACTCGTAACGCATTCGGGATAATTTTCTCTGATCTGCTTTATCCAAATGCACCACACTGACCAAGGGATGAAGGGTCTCATTATTATTAAAAGTGTTATACTCCTTAATCGACTTAAAGTTTATAATATCTTCCATTGTTCAATCCTTTAGAATTCTTGATTCAAATTTACACATTCGATCACTTCTCTGTGTACACATTTCCACTTATCAGTGATTTTGGTAGGTGATTCCGTAATTTGTATAAACGACAATCTGATAATAACTTACAATTTTGTAAGAACGAAGTTAATGTTGTTTTGCGATTAGCGAGATGCATTAAGTCTGCGTTTTTAAAGTGAATAATCTTTTAATACTAATGATATGAAAAGCAAGAAAAGTATGGTGATGAAATTGATTATTGGGATGATCTTTTTGCTATCGGCGATGCCACTAGCGTTTTCTCAAAGTCAGGTTGAAGATGAAGGCATTCGGAAATTATCATTGGATAAATGGCATTGGATGGCGGACAAAAAGGTCGAAATATTGGACGACCTGTTTCATGAGAAATCTGTGTTCGTACATATGGGCGGTGCTTGGGGAAAGACAGCAGAACTGGAAGTGATAAAGAATGGGGGGATCTGGTACAAGAAGGCAGACGTGCATGATGTTTCAGTGAATATCATTGATAATACCGCTATTTTACTAAATAAAATCACACTTCTAGCGGTCGTTGGGGGCAATGAAGTGACCAATAATTTTATGGTGACTGAAGTTTATCAAAAAGAAGGTAATCGATGGTTGCTGCTATCACTATCTTTTACAAAATTAATTTAATTGATGGAGATCACGGTTTTTTCTTTCAGTGCGGAGGGATAAACTATTATAGGTTCTACAGTTTGTCAAATATTAAAAATGGAATATGGTTCAATTCAAAAATATAGTTCTAGTAATAATAATAGGTATTATTTCGATGGTTACAAGACATGCTAATGCACAACAAATAGATACGGATTCCGCCGGCTTGACGCCATCTGAAGTCAGTTTAATTTCTATTTCTGCTCTTACTGCGAAAGGAGATTTGGAAAAGCTAAGGTTATCATTGGAACAGGGGCTATCCTCTGGATTGACCGTCAATGATATAAAGGAGATTCTTATTCACACTTATGCCTATTGTGGTTTTCCTCGTAGTATAAGAGGTTTGCAAACATTTATGGAAGTGATGGACGATAGAAAGCAACGTGGGATCCAAGATAATCTTGGCCGATTCGCTTCTGATATTGATCAGACAGAAAGTAAATATAATCGTGGTAAATCCATATTGGATCGACTAACAGGAACTGTTTCTGCAGATACACTAAGTGGATATTCTGCATTTGCACCTCCAATCGATGTATTCCTGAAAGAGCACCTGTTTGCTGATATTTTTGAGCGTGACGTTCTTAATTATGTTCAGCGAGAATTAGTTACAGTATCCGTCATTGCTGCGATAGAAAGGGCAGAGCCTATGTTGCGCTCGCATTTAACAATCTGCTTAAATATAGGCTTAAGTGAAAAACAATTACAGCAATTCGTTGATACTATACGGTCAACACTAGGCGAGCCTGAAGCAAGGTCCGCGCAGTCGGTTTTAAATGAAGTGATTGAAAACTATAAATCAAAATAGGAAGACATGAAGGAAATTTCAATAGTAATATTATTTGCCATCATGATGTTTAACGTATATGCCCAAACCGAGAAAAGGCCATTAAAACCGTTAGTTATTCGTTCTCAAGGGAGCTTTGCTGTGGGCGGAAGTTCTTTTACTGCTGCCGGGAGTTTCGATGTGGGTCAAGCGCTAAAGCCTGACGGACAATCTTTTCACGGAGATCATGCCTATGCATTTTATCAAATACCTCAAAAGTCTAGGAGACTACCACTAGTTTTTTTACATGGTGCGGGACAATCGAAAAAGACATGGGAATCTACGCCCGATGGGCGCGAGGGTTTTCAGAATATATTCCTAAGAAAAGACTATTCGGTTTATTTGTTGGATCAACCGAGAAGAGGTGCCGCAGGACGCAGTACTGTTGAGGCCACAATCAAGCCTGTTGCAGACGAACAATTTTGGTTTACCCAATTCCGCATTGGCAATTTTCCGGAATTTTTTCCGAATGTTCAGTTTCCGCGAGATAACGCAGCTTTAGAACAGTTTTATAGGCAAATGACCCCAAATACCGGTGCTTTTGATGCTACGGTTGTCAGCGCGGCAGTATCGGCATTATTCGATAAAATAGGGCCAGGCGTATTGATTACGCATTCGCAAGGATGTGGTGCAGGCTGGTTGGCAGCCATAGCAAACGAAAAGGTAAGTGCTGTCGTAGCATATGAGCCTTATAGCGGTTTCGTATTTCCAGATGGGGAAGTTCCTGAAGCCATAACATCAACGGGTCTTTTTGGACCGTTGAATGGAGTAGCTATTCCTTTATCGGATTTTAAGAAATTGACGACTAAACCGATTGTTATTTATTATGGAGACAATATTGCGAAAGAACCAACATCCGTGTGGAATATGGATCATTGGCGTTCAGGCTTAGAAATGGCAAAACTCTGGGTTGCTGCGATTAATAAGCATGGGGGTGATGCTCGAGTAATCCATCTTCCAGAAGTAGGCATTCTTGGGAATACGCATTTTCCAATGTCAGATTTGAATAATCTTGAAGTTGCCAATCATTTAGCTGCCTGGATGAAAGAAAAAGGATTAAATAATTAAAAAATCAGAAATGATCAATCAAATGAAAAATTTGACCTCAATAATTGCAGTAGCGATGTCTACTTTTTCGGGTGAACCTGTTTTTGCACAATCTCAGTCAAGAGCCGAGCAAAACCCATATTCGCTCGTATATGGAGGGGCTTTGAGTAAAAATGAGCAAGGGAAGGTGAACATTGAGCCAGTGAGTTATCAGGTTAATGGAATTGATATTGCCGCAAATATCTACGTTCCTGCAAATTTTGATACGGTTAAGAGGTATCCTTCGATAGTCTTGGCACATCCCAACGGAGGTGTGAAGGAACAAACAACAGGTTTGTACGCGCAACGCCTCGCAGAATTAGGCTACATTACTATTGTAGCGGATGCAGCTTATCAAGGGGCAAGCGGAGGCTATCCTCGTCATACAGATAGGCCACAAAATCGAATTGCTGACATTCATGGCATGGCAGACTTTCTAAGTAACTATCCAGGTGTCGACAGTGACCGAATTGGTCTTTTAGGAATATGTGGAGGTGGTGGCTATAGCCTGAAGGCGGCAGAGTCGGACAAGCGCTTTAAAGCCGTAGCAACATTAAGTATGTTTAACTCTGGGGAAGTTCGTCGTAACGGCTTTCAAAATTCGCAGCTCCAGACCATACAACAACGCCTATTGCAAGCATCTGAGGCACGTGCCGAAGAGGCAAAGGGTGGAGAAATTCGACTGACAGGGGTGGCAAGTGTTACCGATGAAGAGATTGCGAAAACTCCCGCGGGACTATATCGTGAAGGTTTTGAATATTATTATCGGACACATTCTCACCCAAATTCAACTTTTCTTTATACAACGAGTAGTTTAATGGATTTGATGACCTGGGATGCGACCGATCAACTTGAGCTTCTCGATCAGCCCTTATTGATGATTGTTGGCAGCAAAGCCGATACCAAATATATGAGCGATGAGGCTTTTAAAAAGGCCACGAATGCAAAAGATAAGGAATTGTTTCTGATTGACAGTGCTACGCATATAGAAACATATTGGAAGCCCCAATATGTGGATCAAATCGTAAATAAACTGTCGAGTTTTTATCAATCACACTTATAGAATTAATAATGATGAAGAATAAATTTATCTATATGATATTGCTGTCTATCCCATCTGTTTTGGCTTGTAATCAGACAGAAAAAAAGACAGCAGAGAATTCAAAAGATTCGCTTGTATTTCCGCAGGGCGAAAAAATCACAAATGCGAATTTCACAGGAACGGCATATTTGCAAATGCTTGTGGATGCGGATAGTTTAAATGATATCTCGGTCGGAAATGTGACGTTCGAGCCGGGAGCGCGAAGCAAATGGCATGTTCATCCAGGAGGCCAAATATTATTGGTGATAGATGGTGTCGGATATTATCAAGAGAAAGGAAAACCTAAGGAAATACTTCGTAAGGGCGACGCCATAAAATGTCCACCTAACATCCCTCATTGGCATGGTGCTAGCGCGGACAGTGCTTTTATACAAGTTGCTATAACCGGTAGAGAAAAGGGCGAAACAGTCTGGTTGGAAGAAGTGACCGATGAGGAGTACAATAAATAGATACAGCATTTTTAGTATTGCAATGCTTGTATTTCAAAATAAAGTTCCATTAACCCAGCTTCTATAAATTAAATAAGCTGCCCTTTTGGACAGCCTATTTAATTATTTGTCGGGCTAATATCCCGAGTTTTGTTGTTTTTCAAGTTCCGGGTTGGCATCGATTTCAACCTGTGGAATTGGAAGTATTGTTTTGTAGAAGCTGCGGTTGATGGTCTTCTGTCTATGTTGAAGAGAGACACCCACGTGCTCATCATTGAAGGTGATTGTCTTATTGTTACGTATCATGTCCCAATAGCGTTGTCCTTCGCCGTAAAGCTCTTTACTTTTCTCGTTCAGAATCATGTCTTCAGTGACGGTCGCTGCGGTCGCTGCCACTAAATTCGGTGATCGCTTGCGGATCTCATTCAAATATGTTGCCGCTTTGGCAGCGTCGGGTCCTGCTTTTTTCAACGCTGCTTCTGCCGCAATTAAGTAAATCTCTGACAAGCGAATAACTTTGATGTTTACTGCAGTAAATACGTCTTTACCGTCGCCTTTAAAAGGTTGACTGATGCCACCAACATACTTATAAACTGCGGCTTTCCTTTCTAACTCATCCTCGGTTATTACTCCCCAACGCACATCATCAGCGTCTTCGCCTAAACGGTTTACATAATAATCCGATGCTGTGAAGTTTCCAAGGGCATTATTTTGTTTACTTTTTAGATAATAGAAACCTAATGAACTTGAACCTAAGTCGCCTTGATCTTTAGCGATAGCGATTTCGAAAATAGACTCCTTACCGAATTGTGCCGCCCAAGAACCTACCCATTCGGAATTACTGTATAAAGAGTAAACTTTCGAGTTTATTACTTCTTCTGCTGCAGCAAATGCATTTGTAAAGTCGCCCATAGTCAAATACACGCGTGCCTGAATGGCTTTATTGGCGTAGTAATTCACATAACCATTTGTTTTTGTTTTCGGCAATAAGGCTTCAGCATCTTTTAAATCCTCTAAGATTTGCTTGTAAACGTCTGCTACGGAATTTCTTAATAATCTAGCGTCGTGCTTCAGTTTCTCGGTTACAATTGGCACACCAAAGGAAGCTGGATCATCTGTATACGTTTTGCCGTAGAGGCGAACTAGATCGAAGTGAACTAATGCACGCAAGGTTAATGCTTGCCCCTTATAGGTATTGAAATCCAATGTAGAGCCATTGGCAACGAGGTCATCTATACTTTGTATAATATTGTTTGCCTGTAATATAGCGTTGTATCCGTCAGCCCAAAAGCCGCTGTAGTTATTGTTCGTGACGCTATGGTTGAATACATAAAGTGCATCTAGCCCACGACCCTGTGAAACGATCGTTGCATCACCTCCTTTTGCGTCTCCATATATCATAAAGTTGCGGCCATAATAACTTGTTGTGACCAAGCTACGTAATAAGCCGTTTGTCATCACCTTGGCATCTGCTAGCGTTGTGATGGTTTCTCCGGAATCAATGGAGTTTGTCGGTTTTACATCGAGGAAATCCTTGCATGAGAACAATGATATACTTGCAAGTGCTATAATGAATATTGATTTCTTTTTCATGATTGATAATAATTGATAGGTTATAAACTAAACTCTAAACCAAATGAATAAGTCTTTCCGAATGGGGTTTCCCATCCACGGGTTCCGTACTGATTAACTTCGGGATCCGCTAGCTTAAATTTGGAGAAGGTCAATAGATTTGTACCATTGAAAAAGATTCTAGCATTACTGATTCTTGCTTTTTCGGTGATTGATGCAGGAATTCGATAAGCTAGGTTAATTTGTTTTAAACGTAAGAATGAAGCATCGTAAAGGTGACGGGTTGAATTGGTAATTCCGTCTTCTGGGTCATTTCCGCTAACTTTAGGTAATAATGCGTCGGTATAGTCTGGTCTCCATACTTCTTTAATACCATGTTCCGAACGAATCCGCTCCCAGTAATAGCCATCTTCTGCTACATCTTTAGATCCCGCATCATATAGTTTACCTCCAATTTTGTAGGTAAAGGTCATGCCTAAGCTAATACCTTTATATTCCAGTTCGGTTCCAAAACCACCATATGCTTTCGGGATCGGACTTCCAGCAATAATTTGCTTCGCTTTAGATACTGAGTTAGATGCGCCTCTGCCGTTATATAAGAAGTCGCCATCTGGATTTTCAGGATCATTAACATACCACACTGGTTTACCGTTTGTTTTATCTACTCCCGCCCACTCTCTGATATAGAAGGAATAGACAGATTCGTTTTCACGGTAAATAAAAGGAACGCGGGCATCACCGCCTGTAGGGTCAGACCAAAGGATATCCTGACCTGCATATAAGGACTTCACTTTTGATGTCAATAATGAGGTGTTTGCATTGGCAGACCAACGGAAATTGTCGTTTCTTATGATATCTCCGCTCAACGCGATTTCCACTCCGCTATTGTTGATTTTACCGATGTTTCTCAAGGTGCTTGGGAAACCTGTAACGAGTGAGATATTTACGGCTTGTAATAGGTCTTTGGAAGTTCTTGAGAAATATTCGATCGAACCGTTAAGGCGGCTATTGAATAATCCGAATTCCGTACCTACGTTGAAGTTTAAGTTTTGCTCCCAACGTAAGTTTTCATCGGCAATCGTGTTGATGGATCCTCCAGGTTGGTTCATATAATTCATGCCAAAACCCGCAAGCGAGCGCCAACCGAAGTTAGAATCTGCAAGTGTTCCGTTTGTTCCATAGGACGCTTTGAGTTTCAGGAAGCTCACTTCATTTACATTCGTTAAGAAAGCTGTATTTTTCAAGTTCACAGCCCCCGATAAAGACCAGAAGTTTGCCCAACGATCTTTTGGTCCTACTCTTGATGAACCATCACGACGGATAGATCCTGATAGGTAGTAAGTATCTAAATAGTTGTACTCCATTCTAGAGAATACAGACAACATATTGTGTCCCCAAGAATAGGAATTCGCATCTTTTACCCCTGCCGTTGCTACAGTATGCAGGGCGGAGTTTGGAAGATTTGAGCCCGCAGCGTACTGGTAGTCGGTTTCATTTTTCTGCGCTTCAAAACCCAACAAGGCGTTTAAATTATGATTGTTGAACTTCTTGTCGTAGGTTAAAGTCGATGAAGAAACCAAAATACGGTAGTTGGTGCTGTATTCGAAAACAGAACCATTAGCTGTTGCTCCATAAGTCGTATGATAGTGCAATGGGCTATAGTATAAATGATCTTTCACTTCAGCGTTATCATAAGAGAATATTGTCTTTCCTGTTAGTTCAGGCAAGATGTTTACCGTCAATGAAGGCGATGCAATCACACGAAAAGTTTTGGAGTTGTTTTCCCATTGTTTATCGTAGAATAAGGGGTTATATCCTAAAGAACTATAACGGGTGCTGTATTCCTGACCTGTCTTGTAATCCGTAGGCCAATAGAAAGGAAACAGTAAGTTGTTTGCCAGATAGAAATAGTTTGTTCCGGTATTTCTGGTGTCGTTATATCCTTCTTTATTATTGTGGGTGACGTTGATATTAGCACCGAATTCAACGATATCATGTAATTTTTGGGAGATATTTACCCGTCCGCTGATGCGTTCGAATTCGTTAGTAATTGCTCTACCGAGCTCTTTGGTATAGTTTAAAGAAGAGTAGTATCTTGTTTTTTCGTTTGCTCCAGAAAAGGAGAGGTCGTTGGATTGATGTCTTCCTGTGCGGAATAAGGCGTCGTTCCAGTCGAAGTATTTACCATCTCTATTTTCCACACCATCGGTCTTTCCGGTAATAATAATTTTATCATATAGACCGGTGCCTTCACTAGAGAAGCTATAGCCATGTATTCCAAAACGGGTATTCATGCGATCTAATGCATATTTATTTGCCTCGGCCTCTGTTTTTCCGTTGGAAGTTCTATAGTCGTGGAAAATCTGATAGAAATATTGGATTTGGTCCTGTACACTTCCCGGTTTATAATTGTCTACTGCCCAGTCTGGCGTGGTTGCCAAGGATGTGCGGAAGTCGATTTTCGGTTTTCCAGCTTTTCCAGATTTTGTCGTAATCAAAACGACACCATTTGCTGCACGGGATCCATATAATGATGACGCCGCAGCGTCTTTTAATACAGTAATGGATTCAATATCGTTCGGGTTGATGGTCGCCATGATATTGTTGGATGTCCCTGCTAATGCGGACTGCATTTGGCCAGAGTTTCCGCTATGGGCCGGGATACCGTCGACAACATACAAGGGCTCTGTTCCGGCATTCATCGACCCGATACCACGAACCTGTATGCTTGATGTTGCTCCAGCCTGTCCTGTTGTGGTGTTGATTTGTACACCAGGTAGCTTTCCAACCAATGCCTGTTCAAAAGAGTTTACCGGCACATCTCCGCCTTCTTTGTCAAAGTCTACTTGCGTTGCTGATCCGGTGAAAGCACTTTTCTTGGCAGTACCGTAAGCGACTACAATAACTTCGTCGATCGCCTCATCAGCGCTGCTCAGATTGATGTTGATTGTTTTTCTGCCTGCCAAAGGGATTTCTTGGCGTTGATAACCGATTGCAGAAATAATTAATGTAGCGTTGTGATCCGCATTTAAAGTAAAGAGACCATTTTCGTTCGTAGAGGTACTGATGGAAGTACCTTTTACAGTTACTGTGACGCCCGCTAGCGCAGCGCCATTTTGGTCTGAAACTTTTCCGGCTACTGCAATCTGTTGCGCATTAACGACTTGTAGGCTACTACAGGCCATTACGCACAGTGAAGTGAGTAAATGATGTTTCATAATAGAGGTATTTAAATAGTTTCTAGGTAAAATTTGTTTTTTAAGCTTTTATAATACCGATTCCCGGTCGGTCGGGTAGTCTGCAGAGACCATTCTCCACATACATTCCCTCGTATATGTCATTTCCGATTAGTAATGCTCCGTCAAGATCCGCCCAATCTACTAATGGTGCTAATTGCGCCGCAGCGGAAATGGCGCAGGACGTCTCCGTCATACATCCTAGCATGACTTTCATATCCAATGCTCTCGCTAATTCGGCCATTTGTTTTGCTTCACGCATGCCTGTGCATTTCATCAGCTTAATGTTAATGCCCGTATATACCCCCCGTAATGCGGTTACATCAGCTAGACGTTGGCAGCCCTCATCAGCGATCGTTGGAATCGGTGATCGCTCGGTAAGCCAGGCGTTCTCATCGATCATTTCTTTAGGCATGGGTTGCTCTAAAAATACAACGTTGCGTTCATCAAGCCAGTGAGCCATCTCTAAAGCCTCTTCTTTATTTTTCCATCCTTGGTTCACATCAGCACATAGTGGTACATCAGTCACCGAACGTATGGTGTCAATGATCATCTTATCGGTATCTAGACCCAGCTTTACTTTTAATATCTTAAACTGTTGGGCTTCCTCGACTTTCTTTCGAATCATATCCTCTGTATCTATACCTATGGTATAAGATGTTGCTGGAATAAGATCAGGGTTTAAGCCCCAGATTTTGTAGAAAGGCTGCTGCATGATTTTGCCCAATAGATCATGCAAGGCGATGTCTAGAGCGGCTTTTGCCGCTGTGTTTTTGCTGTCAACCTGATCGACATAACTCAGGATTTCTGCAGTTTCAAATGGTGAAGAAAAAGAAGATAGATCTAATTTACTTAGGAAGTTGATTACGCTTTCCTGCGTCTCGCCTAAATAGGGGGGCATGCTTGCCTCGCCGTATCCGATTATTCCATCATATTCAAGCTCGGTTAGCACAACAGGTGTTGTTGAACGGCTGAAGGATGCTACAGTAAAAACATGACGTAACTCTAATGTGTAAGGTCGGTAGCGTAGGGTGAATTTCCCCATTTTTTTTGATTGCCAAGCTGCACTCATTGGTTTGTTAATTATAATACGGATTGTTCTTTATGGTTTGTATCTGTGGATCGTCGACTCCGATATAGCGTTTTGCAGCAACTACCGTACGGGTTTGGAAATCGTCGTAGTTTGCCGCGTCTTTTAGCATAGAGTTGATTCGAACTGTTCCTGCTGAGTGAATGAATTCGCCATTGCCAATATACATCGCGACGTGTGTTACGCGAGCATTTGGGTTGCTGTTTTTTCCAGAAGCAAAGAATAATAAGTCGGCAGGTTTTAAGTTTTTCAATGCTTTTGTAGGTTCGAAATGCCCTTCAGCGTCTAGTATATCGACTTTTTCTCCAGCCAATACTTGTTGAGAAGCATCGCGAGGAATGACCACGCCATTCATATAGAAAGCAGTCTTTGTAAATCCGCTACAATCCACACCTTTTACAGACGTGCCGCCCCAAAGATAGGGAAGACCCATCATCGTTTTCGCACTTTCTAAAACATTATCGGATGTCAGTTTTCTAGTCGATATCCATTGATCGAAGCTAACAGCTTCGGAAGTGGGGATATAGGCAATACGGTTGTCGGGGTAAGCTACTTTATAGAATCCTTTTTCCTTCCCGAGCAAGCTAAGAATATTCCCATAAACTAAGTCTGATACACGTATGCTCTGATTATCGGGTTTAGAATACGATTTTCCGAAATCCTGGGTATAGATAACCTTCTGCTGTTTTTTCCATTTTTCGAAAGTAGCTTTGTCCATAGGTACTACCGATGAAGCAGGAATCCAAGAAATATAGCCTTCAGGTGTTCTCACGCGAAACTCGCCCTTATCTTTTTGGAGTATATCGACCTGAGTTCCTAATATGGCTTGAGTTGCCATTTCAGAAGCATGTCCGGGCTGCGTACGTAGATTCGCCACCGACAAATTTATCACTCCATGCGTTTTGTCTGCAACTGAACTATCCGGCAGATTGTTGATCTTAACTTCTGCTTTCAATTCTTTTACCTGCTGCAGAATATAGTCGTTCGCTGCAGGTTCCGTTGATTCAATAAAGTACTGGTTATTATTGGCGTCTGCTTTTGTGATAGCAACTATTTTCGTCCGCTTGTCAGGAGCAAAGTTTTGTTTTGCTTGTGCTACAACCGCTTGTATTTTTTTAAAAGTTGTGGAATCGCTTTGTGCGTAACTGAATTGTACAGCGAATAGGGATAAACAAACAATATGAATAATTTTCTTGTTCATTGGTATCGATTAAAATTGCTAAAACTGAGGTAAATGTGCATAAATATGCGAATAAATATGGTGATAACCTCGATTTCCCTAGCTTTTTTATCCACAATCGTAAAAAAGTATGCAATTTCTTGCAAGATTATTTCATAATTACCGCATTAATTGACATTTTACTAAAACGTTTAATTTCGGTCGAAACCTCTATATTTGTTGTTTCAGTAACCATTATGAATAATAAGAAGTTTATGCATTCCAGAAGAACATTCATTAAACAGGGCGTCCTCAGTGCTGCGAGTTTAGGCACGTTGGCATCGGCTGTATCTTGCGCTCAGCCGAGTCCATCCAAATCTAAAGGAAAAAAACCTATTGTCATTTCAACTTGGGACTTTGGCGTTGCTGCAAATCAAGCTGCATGGGAGGTTCTAGGGAAGAATGGACGGGCGTTAGATGCCGTTGAACAGGGCGTAAAAGTTGCGGAAGCAGATTTATCAAATCATACGGTTGGAAAAGGGGGATATCCTGATCGGGACGGACATGTCACGCTAGACGCGTGTATCATGGATGAGTTTGGAAATTGTGGTTCAGTAGCCGCGATGGAGCATATCGCCCATCCTATATCTGTTGCGCGCTTAGTGATGGAAAAAACGCCGCACGTTATGCTAGTAGGTGAGGGGGCAATGCAATTTGCCTTGGAGAGTGGATTTCAGAAGGATAATTTATTGACACCTGAGGCTGATAAGGCTTGGAAAGAATGGTTAAAAGAGAAGAAATATGAACCGGTAATGAATATTGAGAATAAGTCGTTTGCGACGGATCGTTTACCCGGGAACCAATATAATCATGATACCATCGGTATGTTGGCCTTAGATGCTAATGGAAATTTGTCTGGTGCTTGTACAACAAGCGGAATGGCATTCAAAATGCATGGTCGTGTGGGTGATAGCCCGATTATCGGAGCAGGACTGTATGTAGATAATGAGATTGGTGGTGCAACTTCTACAGGAGTCGGCGAGGAGGTCATTCGTACAGTGGGGAGTTTTTTGGTCGTTGAATTGATGCGACAAGGTTATTCTCCAGAGGATGCCTGCAAAGAGGCAGTGCTCCGTATTGTTAAGAAAAAACCAGAGATTGCTAAGGATATACAGGTTGGTTTTCTGGCACTGAATAAGCAGGGTGAGTATGGATCTTATGCGCTGCAGGATGGGTTTACTTTTGCAGTTTGCGATAAGGAAAAGCAAGATCTCATTGAAAAAGGAAAGTTCCATTACAAAAGCGAGACGGCTAAGTAGGCAATTCTTTGTAAATTTGTATGTAAAAATAAAGGAAAAGAAATGAAGGCAACATTCGGAGGGGGATGCTTTTGGTGTACAGAAGTTATCTTTCAAAATACAGCAGGGGTTAATTCGGTACGTCCGGGCTATATGGGCGGAGAGCGTGAAAATCCGACTTACGAGCAGGTTTGTTCAGGTGCGACAGGTCATGTGGAGGTTATTGAAATAGACTTTGATGAGAGCCAGATTAGTTTTCAGAAGTTATTGGAAGTGTTTTTTAAGACGCATGATCCTACTACGTTAAACCGTCAGGGCGCAGATGTAGGTACGCAATATCGTTCGGTAGTATTCTATCACGATGAAGCGCAAAAACTAGCAGCAATGGATTTTATTCAGGCATTAGAGTCTGAGAAAGTATTTGATAGTCCTATCGTTACTGCAGTTGAACCTGCTTCGAGATTTTGGGAGGCCGAAGCATATCATCATGATTACTTCAATCAGAATCCTCAGAATCAGTTTTGCCAGGTCGTAATCGCGCCGAAGCTCAGCAAATACCTAAAGACTTTAAATCACTAGAAATAGTGATTTTTTTTTGCCTTAATATTTCAGAGTGGGTTTATTCACAGACCACGGAAAACTTCCAATGCTTTTGCTGTTCTCAAAGGAAACATCGATTTTTTTCAATAGACAAGCCTTACTAGGTTAAGAAAATATAGCCTACGGTTTCTAAGCCCTTCAGTCTTTTTGTACCCCAACATTTTTATTTTGACTGGATAATGCCTTGGAGAACTTTAGATTAATAACAATTACTTAATAAGTAAAATATTTATAATTATTATTTCGTTTTTAATTTAGCGTCAAGCGCTCAAAGGAGCTAAGTATAGTTTTTATTTGCGCTTAGATAATAGAATAGCTAAGAAAAAATGAAAAGAGTAGGTTTAATTTATTTAATTTTAATTTTAACTATAACGTAATCTTGTCGTAAGGAAGCAAATCTTCCCGACGTCGTGGAACAGAATGCTTCTGTTCTCTTCAGTAGTAAAATTTCAGGAGAGAGCATCACTCGGGTGTCTGGCAATGTTTGGGATGCGGAGGACTCGCTGAGTATATATATGTATGAGACGGATAAGTTTACCAGCGGAAGCATTCTCCCGCAAGCTTTTAATAAAAAGTTTATCGCTTCTAGAGGCGGGAATCTCCGCCCTGCCGATGTAAATGAATCATTCCAGTTTCCCAAAGATAAAGAAGTTCGTTTTTTAGCTTTTCACCCTTTTCAGCGCGGTCCGTTGCTGACACGTTTATTAGATATTGAGAACCAGCAGAATCAATCAGCGCTTGACTTTTTACATGGGCAGAGTGAGGCAGGCCCCATATCTCAACAGGGCCCTGTTTCCTTGGTATTCGAACGCTTGATGGTTAAGTTTCAGATTACGCTAAGTAATACCTCAAGTTCGAATTTGAAGGCGACCTTAAGACAGGTTCCAACGAAGGCGACCTACGACCTGTCAAATAAAGATCTTGATTTGTATGATGCTCTTAAGGATGTAGAGGGATTTGTTTCGAAGAATAGTAAGCAGGAAACAACAGTAGAATGGATGTTATTTCCTAAACAGTTACCTCGCGCATCACAACTGGTAATCCACGATGCGAATGGAGGTACTTATACATGGAATATTGGTGAGTTGAACCTTCCACTTATGGCAGGTAATCGTTATCAGTATGAGCTCACCTTGCGTGGAGGAGCGGTACTCCCTGAGGTAAAGACTAGTTATCTTGAAGTGCCGAGGATTGAAGCCAGTGCAAATCTAGAATATAAGTTCCGAATGACACCTGATGGGTCGAAGAGAAACTTCTCTATGTTATATGATAAGGTAAATAGGTTAGCCCGCTGGGTTGCTTATCCCTTGAGTCGCGACTATGTAGGTTCTCAGCGGCGTACGAATGCTTGGAGCTACGACCCTCTTTTTCCTCAAAATACACAACCATTTCTTTCCAGTGGTTTTGGTATAACGGGCATTGATCGCGGCCACCAACTACCGAGCGCAGACCGCACGAAGAACTTCGCTGAAAATGCGACGACCTTTTATTATACCAATATGACGGCTCAGGAGTCATTCTTGAATCAAGGTCTATGGATGCGTTTGGAGGACAAGATACGCAATTGGACCTTTCAATCAGCTGTAGATACGATGTATGTCGTTACAGGCGCTGTCATTCAAACGAAAGAAGACCAAACCATCGACTATGTTATGGATAGGGGGAGGAACAGAATTGCACGTCCAAAGTACTATTACAAGGCTTTGGCGGTCAAACGAGGTAGCAATTACTACGCCATCGGCTTTAAGATGGATAATAAATACTTCCCAACCGATAATAATTTTATGAGCCACCGATTAAGTGTGGCGGACCTAGAAGAGTTAACTGGCTTGACATTTTTTCCAGGCTTGGATCCTTCGGTCAAACGGACAATAGACAATCAAATCTGGCGATAGATTTTTTACTTTTTTTACAAATAATTACTAATTCAATGAACACAAAAAAATTATTGAGCGTGGCTTTCTTGGCCTTATTGCTAGGAAGCTCGTGTAAGAACGATGCCTACCGTGATCTAGAAGAAACGGCAGAAAATGGAGTACAATTCACATCTACAATAGCAGGAAATAGCACAACTCGCGTATCCGGAAATTCTTGGGACAAGGACGATGCGATCGGTGTTTTTATGAAGCAAGGTACAGGTTTAAGTAATGTAATTGCGGGAAATAAAAGATATAGCACTGCAGGGAATGGTAATTTTACTGCTACAGGAGACGATATTATCAACTACCCTAATGAAGGTACTGTAGACTTTATTGCATACTATCCTTTTAAGGCAGATCTTCGAGATAATAGTGTAGCAATCAATGTTGCTGATCAGAGCAATCAGTCTGCCATTGACGTCCTTTATTCTAATAATGCGACAGGTTTTAACAAGGATTCTGAAATTGCAAAGCTGAATTTTAAGCATAGCTTATCGAAAGTAGAGATTACAGTTAAAGCAGGGCCTGGTGTTACTAATTTAGATGGTCTAGCTGTTACTTACCAGAACATACTATCACAGACTTCTTTAGATTTAGCGAGCGGGAATTTAACAGCGCCGACCGCTGCGACAAATATTTCGACAAAAGTTACCGCTGGAACGACGGGATCAACAGTTGAAGCGATTTTGATTCCAGAAGTTTATGGCGGAAAAGACGTAGTATTTACGATCGGCACTAATTCCTTCACTTGGAAATTGCCTACTACCTACAATTTAGAAGCTGGAAAAAAATACAATCACACCATCGAATTACGTACGGAAGCGGGAATTACAAAAGCTGTTGAGATCGGTGAAACAACGATTACGGATTGGGTGATTGTGCCTGGAAGCAGCGTTATTTTGGATAAAGACAAGGAGCCTATCAAACCTATTGACCCGGTTGGTGTTGAACAAGTTTTTTTTGAAGAAGATTTTGGTACACAAGGGCCTAGATCAAATCCTCGAGGCAGATTTGCAACCTATACAGACTTTAAAAATAAAACGGTTAAATACAGTGATTTGTACACCGACAGTTGGGCAGATATTCGCCAAACATCGACCATGGACACGCATGTTTGGTTTCCGGCGAACAGAACGACGGGTATGAAGATTGAAAATATCAATGCTGCGGGCTATACGAAGTTAAGAATGACCTATGAGCAAGCTGCTAATGGAAATAACGCTGACATTGCTGCACTGAAGGTTAACATCAATGGGGTAAATTATCCAACAAGTGGAACCTTAGGAGGACAAAACCAGTTTAGCGAAGTGGCAATCAACAGTATTGCGAGTGCTGCAAACTTAACAGTAGAGATTTCAGCCCAAGCTGCAGAGAATAAGGCTGGCTATCGTATCGATAACATCAAAATTTTCGGAACCAAATAGGGTTAACACCCAGATTTGATTCTATGAGTGAGGCTAATTCTCTAGCCTCATTCTTTCAGTTTTAAATGATTAATATAATGGCGTATGTGTAGAAAGCTACTCATCATAATATTCTTTCTCTTTTGGAGAAGCATGCTACTTATTGCCCAAGAGAAAGCACAAGTCAGTGGTGTGGTTCTGGAAGCAGGAACGCAGGCTCCATTGGTTGGCATACAGATAGACCTAGCCAATAATCAGCAATCAACAATCAGCAATGAGAATGGTCAGTTCCTGTTTGTGAATTTAGAAGCAGGATCTGAACAGCTTAGTATCCGAGCAGCAGGTTATCGACCTTTTCAGTTAGAGCTGATTATTAAGGAAGGTGATACTTTACGCTTAGACCCAATAGAGCTTGTGCTAGAACCGAAAGTTGACTACCAAATGCTGTTGGGCGTTATTGACGAAGATATTCTTGGCGATGCTGATATCTCGAATCAAGAGGTTCAATCCTCTGTCATCTTATCGAATGATATTTATCTGAATAAAGTTGGCTTTAAGCTGTCTCCATTTCGATATCGTGTTCGAGGCTTTGATCCAATCTACGAACAAACTTTTATCAATGGGGTATTGGCGAATGACCAATACCGTCGAGTATTTAATTATGCATCCATTGGTGCATTGAATGACCTGACGCGTAATGGTGATGTGGTCAATTACAATAATAGCGGAACTTTCACTTTTGGATCCATAGGTGGCTCTGAAAATATCAATATGCGGGCAGGATCATATGCCCCCGGAGCCAGGGTTACTCTATCTTATACAAATAGGAATTACTATGCTCGTAGTATTCTAAGCTATGCGACGGGGATGTCTGATCGCGGCTGGGCATTTGTAGGTGCTTTAGGTGGGCGATTTTCCGACCGTGGCTATATCGAAGGAACGTCTTATGAAAATGTTTCTTATGCGCTGTCTGTCGAAAGGCAGTGGGCTGAGGGACGGCATTCCATATCCCTTGTTACCTATGGTTCGCCTGTTGTCCGCGGACAACAGGGCTCATCATTTCAGGAAGCCTACGACTTGACCAAGAATAATCTCTACAATCCAAATTGGGGATATCAAAATGGGAAGGTTCGGAATTCAAGAATCGTGAAGGCTTTTGATCCTACTGCTATTCTATCGCATGTTTGGCGTGTAGACGAGCGAACGTCGTTAAGCAGTGGAGCGATGGTACATTATGGGCGTTATAGCAATTCAGCCTTGAACTGGTATGATGCGATGGATCCTCGACCAGACTATTACAGGAAATTACCTTCCTTTCAATTACAGGATAGCTCGCGTACATCATTAGATATTAGTGGATTAACAAATAGATGGATTTCTGGAGATTCAAAAATCACACAAATCGACTGGGATGATCTCTATGCGCAAAACCGAAATCCGGAGCATCGGAGAAAATATGCGGGCGAGGCACTCTACATGGTCGAGCGTAGGCATTTTGATTTATTAGAGGGCACCATGAATGTTAATTTTCATAAGCTTTATGATAATAACATGTCCATTACGGCGGGTGTGGAAGCTAGAAAATCGACTTCATTCCAATATAAAACAGTTAATGACTTGTTAGGTGCAGATTTCGTGACCGACTACGACAAGTTTGCCGAACGCGAGAAAGAGTTTGCAGATTTCGAAACTCGAAAGCAGAACGATTTATTGTTTCCAGATCGTAAAGTGTATGTCGGTGATATTTTTGGTTATGACTTTGAAATCGGAATACAGTCGGCAAGTATTTGGTTTAATAATCAGCATAAAACCAAGTCGTTCGATTTCTATTATGGGAGTAAGTTCTCCTATGTTGATTTCAGACGTAGCGGAAAGATGAAAAATGGTCGATTTCCAAACTCTTCATATGGCAAGGGAACAAAACATCAGTTTTTTGATTTTGCATTAAAAGGAGGTATGAACTATAAGTTTTCGGGTCGCCATTTTCTATCCATGAACGTGGGCTTGCTAACGGAAGCTCCTGTTCCGGACCGCGCTTACATTATGTCCAGATCGACCGATCAAACGGCTTTAAATCTCAAAAGTGCTCGTATTTTTCAGAGTGATTTGAACTACATTTTCTCGACACCGAAAATAGCCGGTCGAATTAGCCTGTTCCAAACGAATTTTAACGATCAGGTTGAGCGGATGCAGTATTACCATGATTCGGAGCGAACTTTTGTGTTCCACCAACTATCGGGTGTGTCGAAGGTGCATCGTGGTTTAGAAGCAGCCGCGACACTTACGCCTGATCGGCATTGGAGCATCGATGCTATATTGAATTTGGGTGAGTATTATTATTCCGCAAATCCCATGGGGACTATGAATTCTGAAAATGGAAAATTGGTGAATGTGCAGGAGAAGGTGTACTTAAAGCATGTATATGTTTCGGGAACACCTCAGTTCGCTGGAATTTTAGCGGCGCGATACTTTTATGATTTCTGGTTTTTCGAACTAAGTGGCAATTATGCAGGGAGAATGTATTTATCTGCGGCACCCCTTCGTCGCATTGCATCTAATTATGCTAATATCAATCCCAATGATACTCAGAGTTATAATGCATATCTACAGTTAAGCGCGCAAGAACGCTTAACGGACGCTATTACGTTCGACGCGTCCATTGGCAAGTTGCTCTACCTGAAAAATAGAAAATCGTTAAGTGTTAACTTTTCTATCGTCAACTTTCTGAACGATAAGAAAATTCGTACTGGAGGATTCGAGCAGGGGCGATTGAGCACGAAGTGGCCGAATCAATTTGCGCCTAGATACTTCTATATGCAGGGTTTGAATGTGTTTCTCAACACAAGTTATAGATTCTAAAAAATAAAAACGATGAAGAAGATCTACATCATATTATCGCTGTTAGTTGCTTTAGTTATTGCTGCTTGCGAACGCGATTATACTCCGCCACCTTTAACGGAGCCTAAATACAGTGGAAAACTGAATAATATCAGCATTAAGCAACTTAAGACGCAATTCAAAAACATTACAGCTCCAACGGAAGTGACCGATGAGTTTATTATTAAAGGGACGGTTCTGGGAAATGATGAGTCTGGGAATATCTATAAACAGATCTATATACAAGATGAGACGGCGGGTTTGAATATCGGCATCGATCAGAATGCGATCTATGGCTCTTATCAAGTAGGGCAGGAGCTCTTCGTGCATTTGAAAGGTTTATATATGTTGAAATATGGCGATGAGTTGCAATTAGGTATGGCGAAAACACAGGCAAACCGCATTCGCTGGGATGATTTTCAGTCGCGTGCCTTCGCCAATTCCTGGCCGAATATGAAGAACGTCGAGGCAAAGAAAATATCGATTTCGGATATGTCTGAGGAGTACTTGCATCAATTGGTTGAATTGAATGAGATCCGCTTCATCAATGGTGGAAAGAACGCGTTTATTACCGGAGATCGAACGACGAATGAAAGCATTAAAGACGCCTCTGGAAAAACGCTAGATGTCAGAACGAGTAATTATGCGGACTTCTCTCGTGAGCCATTACCGAAAGGCAAGGGGAAATTGTTCGGGGTGCTGGGGCGCTTTAATGGTGCATGGCAATTGGTCTTAAGAACGAAATCAGATATCGGCAATTTTGACGGGACGGAAGAAGAAACCGTTGAACCGAATACAGCAATATTCTTTCGGGAGACTTTTGGTAACCAGCGCTACGGGTCGGGCAACAGGCCAAAGATCAATGATTTTACCGACTTCGATATGAAAGCCCCAGTGAAATATGAGGATGACAGTAAAAATGCGGATATACGAAGTATATCAAGTGGAAGCGGTGCCCATATCTGGTTGCCGGCAAATCGGGACGCAACGGTTAAGATTTCCGGAATCAACAGTCTGAATAAGGGCACTATTAACCTTAAATATGAATTGACAGCGAATTTATTTGATGCGGGTTCGACGGCAAATCTTGATCAGATTCAGATTCGTGTTAATGGCAATATGATGGCGGTTCCGAGCAAAGTTATTTCTAACGCTGCTGGTGACAATGGAAAATTCTATCCGATTGAATTGAAAGGTTTGCCTCAAAGTGCTAATCTTATTATTGAGTTTATCTCGTCATCGCAATCGAATAAGATTGGATTCCGACTGGATAATATCGAATTAAGCGGCAGTGCGGTAGAAAAGAAGGAAGAAGTGATTGTATTAAGCAGTAAAACTATTAATTAATGAAGCGAGTACTAATTGTTAATGCGAATTAAGGGTTGAA
>NZ_DKLH01000026.1:0-2805 GCF_002455685.1 Sphingobacterium sp. UBA6645 | reverse complement strand
TTCTATTAAGTTTAAATTATTTGAAAAGGCAGTGATTAAACGCTGTCCTGTTTATTCTTTGACTGAAGATCTATAAGGGAAATATGTTACTAAATGGTTACTATCCAGCCACCCCTACAAAAGCCACTGATAATCAGTGGATTTTTTTCTGTTTTCGGGCATATTTCGGACAATTTTCATGGTAATTTTACTGTTATTAAGTTCTTTTCGATGGGACACAAAAAGCATCTTTTCTATTCAAGGTATAACACTTTGATGTGGTGTTGATGTTCTCACAGAATCGTAAAGGACTGTACGTTACGGAAGCTTCAAAAACAAAGGCTTATGAACCCGTTGTCCATAAGCCTTTGTTGGCTTCTGTTATAGCTTAAAAAAATGGATAAATCCCTTACTTTTTATTTAGACGGATATAATCGATTAGCACGTTAGCGCTTTCTTCCAGCACGAAATCATAATCGAATTTTGGCTGCGGCTGTCCTTCTTTCCAGAGCGGCAATCCTAGGAATGCCAACTGCTTGTTAATACGGTCGCGATTTTTTAATCGATTTGTCTCACGCTCTGCTTTTAGTTTGGACTCATTTAGGCTTACCGAAGGCATAGCGTCTACTTTATTGAATTCAGCGATATCTTCGAGTAAGAAGGTATAAGCAGGAGACTTCTGCATGCGTTTTGTGTGTATCTGGTTCAACTGCGCGTTGATCGATGTTAAATCAGAAATCTTCGAAAAGGTCGATGGTTTGATCTGATCCCAAGGTAAAGCCGATGGTTCCGAACTTTCGCCAAATTTCTCTGCGGAATATTGAGTGGGGAAGGTAACATCAGGTTCAACACCCTTGTGTTGGGTGCTGCTTCCTGTTACACGGTAGAATTTACCCATGGTAATATTAATCTGACCGAACTCCGGTGCCCCATTTGGGGTGTCAGCATCCTTTTCGCCAGAAGCTTTGATTAAGAGCTTGTTAGTTGCACTGATAAATCTGGACATATCCACAGCGTTTTGCACCGTACCTTTACCATAGGATGTTGAACCTAAAATGATACCACGACCATAATCTTGGATCGCGCCAGCAAAGATTTCCGAGGCAGATGCCGAGAAGCGGTTTATGATGACACCAAACGGACCATCCCAACTAACACCGGATTCTTGATCGCTGTCTACTTGAACGCGGTTTCTGGTATCGCGAACTTGAACAACTGGACCCTTGTCGATAAACAGACCCGTTAGCTCGATCGCTTCTTGAAGTGAACCACCCCCGTTATGACGTAAGTCCATCAATACAGCGTCAACACCATCTTGTTTTAAGCTGTCTAGGAGTAATCTTACGTCACGGGTAGTACTCTTATAATTTTGGTCACCACGGCGTACAGCATCAAAGTCAATATAGAACTTCGGTAGATTAATGATACCTACACGATAGTTCCTACCATCTTCGCCTTTTATCGTTTTGATCTCACGTTTTGCAGATTCTTCTTCAAGAACGATTTTCTCACGAGTTAACCTCACTATTTTTGGTGCGGTAGATAATTCTGCGCCCGCTGGTAATACTTTTAAACGTACAACGGTACCTTTCTTTCCTTTGATTTTCGCAACAGCGGCATCTAAGCGCCAGCCGATGATGTCTTCAAACTCACCGTCGCCCTGTGCTACAGCGACAATACGATCGTTAATCTGTAATGTTTTGTCTTTGAATGCTGGTCCTCCCGCGATGATCATCTTGATTGTAACCATCTCATTTTCCATCTGTAGTTGAGCGCCAATTCCCTCTAAGGTATTAGACATGCTCTCGTTAAATGCCTGCGCAAATGATGGGTTGTAGTAATTGGTATGTGGATCCACCGCTGCTGTAAAAGCAGTCATGATAATTTGGAACGCATCATTAGCATTTGCTTTAGAGGCCTGAGAAATCAGGTTCTTATAACGGTTACGTAGTGTTTCTTTATTCTTCGCCAAATCGAGCTTAACCGAGTCGCCCGCTGTGAGCTTCAGGTTCAATAGATCATATTTTACACGTTTCCTCCACTGATCTTTTAATTCAGCGTCAGATTTGAACCACGGTAGCTTTTCGCGAAAGCTATTGTAGGTTTCATCTTTGCTAAAATCATGATGTGCGTCTACTTGCTCTAAAGCATAGTTCAAACATTGTAAATAGCGATCTGAATATTTGTTGAACATGTAGAAAGCGCTCGAAAGGTCACCCTGTTTAAAGTCCTGTCCAAAGTTATTTTTGAATTGTTGGAAATCATCAATATCTGACTGTAATAAATAGTTTCTTCCCTGATCTAAGCCTTCTACTATATTGTTGAAAATAATATTAGAAATAGAATCGTTCATCGAAACGCGTTTGTAGCTGAAGTTTTCCAATAAATTGGCAACCTCTTTTACGATTACGCCATGCTGTGTTGTCGGTTTTAGTTGTAAGCCCTCTTGCTCCAGATCTACGCGAGGCTTTGCTGCGCAAGCGACGATAGAGATTAATGAAAGACCTAAGATGAGATTTCTTAACATGTAGATGGTTTTCTTAATATTGTTCATTTTATAAATTAGTGCCTTTATAAGCAGCACCTTCCGCTAAATCGCCTCGTGAACGATTATAGCTATAAATTTAGTTAAATTTCAATTCAAAGTTTGACGTGTCAACGTAAAAATATCATTTCACTTATCAAATATCGACCCATTATATGGCTTGTTAACACTTTTTAAGACTAATAGCTTGGCTATCGCCGCTGAAAACTGAGATATCTTTCTTTTTTTTGAGGAATATCAGTAAGGGGGGGGGATTCCAATCCTTTGAAAATAGCCCTTTT
>NZ_DKLH01000012.1:0-5550 GCF_002455685.1 Sphingobacterium sp. UBA6645 | reverse complement strand
GATGAAACCTCGGAATACATAGACAAAATAATGAACGCAACAATCGATTATAATGAGATTTTTGCTGAAACCGAGGCCGCTAATATTTCCATCAAAATTCTTCACCACCCAAAGCCAGAATTTGGCGGAGACGGACTTAGCTATTCTGAAAAGTTTATTTCAGGTGCTACACAGTTCGACATGACAACGGCATATTCTGATATCGACTGGTCGAAAATGATAAAGTTCGACGACAAAAACAAGCCGACGATGTCGAAGTCACCAATTAAATTTTTAACCGTTGTTTTCCCTCAAAACTCATTGAAGTTCACCGGCTATATATCATTAGATGATGAGCATTTGCAAGGACCTTTTACAGATTACTCGAGAACAGGAAAAACCAAATCGCATTTTCGAATTACGATCCCATACCGGAACATTGAAGGGGAAGAAAAGAGATTACGAAATGCCATTATTCATTTGTCCAATTTAGCCAAACAAGAGAAGGCTCGGGAAAAGGCTTCAGATCCTTTTAGAAATTAAGTTTGCAGCAAGGTTTAAAATCGCTTACTGATCGACACTTAGATTAGTTTTTGTTCCAAGGCTATCCGGACCAGCATGGCTGTATTTTTGGCATCCAATTTCAATAAGAGGTTCTTGCGGTAGCTCTTGATGGTCTCCGGACTCAGGAATATTCGGTCCGCAATTTCGCCATTTGTCAAACCCTCTGCTACTAATTTCAAGATTTCGCTCTCACTTTGACTTAGCCAGAGTTGGCTTTCCTTGGGCTGCTTCATCAATACATCTACCTCATGGCATAGAAAAATGTTGCCGTTGGCAACGGCGCCTATAACGGCCAATACCTCTTCTGTCATGGCATTCTTTACAAGATATCCAGAAGCTCCATTCTTCAGCATCTGCCGAACTACGCTATACTCATTGTGTGTAGTGAGAGCCATTATCTTAAGGTCTGGATACCGCTGTTTGAGCTCCTTACAGAAATCAACTCCACTCATATCGGGCAAGCCTACATCAAGCAACAATAAGTCTGGTTTACAACTACCGATAGCTGCTCTACAATCCGAAGCGGTATGCCAAAGACAAACAACTTTCGCTATACCCGACTCTTCAATAAGCGTTTTTAGACCATCGGTCAGAACCTTATGGTCATCTACTATAGCAACTTTAATCATCTTTACCCTCTTTATTTAGTTCCAATTCAACGTGCACTTCTGTGCCCTCGCTAGAGGAGTAAATATTCATCTTTCCTTGAAAAGCTTCTACACGTTGCCGAATATTCCGTAACCCCATGCCTTCCATCTCAGATTGCTGCTCAAACCCCTTACCATCATCCTGCACGGTAAATGAAACGCGATCAGCTTCCTGCACTAATTGTACGTTGATATGAGAAGCATCGTGGAGCTTTCGCTTATATTGACCACCTGATTTCGGAATAAAGTGACCACCTGTTCCGGCGGAAAATGACCATGGTATTTCGGACGAAACTGACCAGTTGTCACCGTTAGTTTTAGAGCTTTAGCTGTAACCATATGTTTGGGGAAGAATAACCCTAAGATTATGGCCAACACGACGATCAGCATGAACAAAATAAGACAGATACTGAGACTTCACGATCATGGGCGTAGCAAACAGGCGATTGCCATTCAGGCAGACGTTTCGCGCAACACGATAAAGAAGTACATTAAGTTCTTTCAGCTGAGCGGATTCACCTTTGAAGAAGTAAATTCGCTGGGTGACAAAGAGCTGGAAGACCTGTTTGGTAAGAGCAACGAGCGAAAACCCGACAGTCGCCTTCAGGCTCTCCAACGCTGCCTTCCCCATATTGACAAGGAGCTCAAACGTCCCAGAGTTACCCGAAAACTTCTGTGGGAAGCCTACATGAAAGAATTTCCCGAAGGGCTGCAGTATACCCAATTCTGCTTTTATTACAACCAATGGAAAGCTATTGTAAACCCCGTGATGCACCTTGACCACAAAGCCGGGGACAAGGTTTACATTGACTTTGCAGGAAAAAAGTTACAGATAATTGATCCTTCCAGTGGAGAGATCCAGGACGTAGAAGTATTCGTTGCCATTCTTGGCGCAAGTCAGCTTACCTATGTCGAAGCAGTCTTGGATCAGAGCAAAGAAAGCCTGATCTGCGTCTGTGAAAACGCCCTTCATTACTTTGGAGGAGTACCTTCGGCTATCGTACCGGAGAACCTGAAAGCAGCAGTTACCCGTAGCAACCGGTATGAACCCACATTGAACGAGACTTTTTCCGACTTTGCGGACCACTATCAGACCAGCGTACTGCCAGCCAGGGCAAATGGCCCACGGGACAAGGCACTTGTGGAGGGGGCCGTAAAGATCGTATACAATAGGATCTATGCCCCATTGCGGAAGAATACCTATCATACATTACAGGAACTCAATACCGCAATCCGTTATCAATTGGAACTCCATAACAATTGCCAGCTCAAAGGACGGAGTTATAGTCGACGGTCACAGTTTGAGGAGGTTGAGCGCCATTCTCTGGGTGGACTTCCCATATCACGTTACGAGTTCAAAAAACTCCACTATGCTACCGTGGCCAAAACCGGCCATATCTGTCTTGGTGAAGACCGCCATTATTATAGCGTGCCTTACCGGTTCATAGGGAAAAAGGTAAAGATGCTCTATTCGCGGACCAGGCTTGAGGTATTCTATCATTATGAACGCATTGCCATCAATATTTTATTAATAATTCGTTAGCGATACATTAACCCTATATAATTAGAATTAATTTAGGCAAAAAAAATGTAATTAAGTTAGCTAAAATAACACTATAATTTATCAAATTACAACATATTTTTAGGATTAAAAGCAAAAATAATTTAATCTACATTATCCTCCTCTAAATCAATATAATACTTATGAATAGGACAGCTCATTAAAATGACTATGATTAATTCTACAGCATTAAAGTTTAAGTATTCATAACAAGTGAAGTATGTTATTGAAAAAAGCAACGATACTAATGTGCTTTTTCTTAGAAAAACCTCTACTAATTTATATATGTCCATAATTATTTCTTTTTCAACAAACATAATCAGCTAAACCGCCAAATACTGTCGCTTAAAAAGCTTTAATAAAATAATTAATTTTTTTAAAAATTTTAGATGTCAATAAGCTTCGTAAGCTATTCCTTAAGCAAGATATTTCTCAGATAATTTGTACTGATTTAGCTAAACAAGGTGGGTTATTGCATTGTATAAGTTGGGAAACATAATCGTCATTACAAACTAATTTGACTCAACTTATTTTCAAATATCAGTATATACTCTGCTTTGTATTCTTCAATCAAGAAGCTTCTATTGATAAAATCAATAACCTTATTTAATTGCTTTGAGAAGTCTTTGTAGATATTATCTCGAACTAAATCAGACAAACCCAAACTCATCGCAAATTGATCAAAATCCGAGCGTTTAACCTTTCGCTTTCTTCCACCTAGATTTAAGGCTAAATCTTCCTTGTCTTTTGGGTAGATAAGATTTACATTTAACAAATCATAAGCTGGACTAAGCAAAATCCCCTTCTCCGCATGCATCAATGAAAAATTCTTTAGATGCATATCATTATTTCCTGTCAGAAAACTAAATAAGACCAATCTAAAATACTTAATAATATCTAAACCAGAGTTCGTAGCGTACTGCTTTATAATCTTACCTACACGCTCATAAGAACCATTGTATTTTTGTTCTGTCAATAATTCAGAAAGTTGACATAAATCTTCTACGTGAATCTTCTTTCCATTCTTACGATCAAATCGCTTCGTTAAATACGCTAATTCACCAGTAGAAGTCTTAATCAATGTATGCTCAGCAGTTTCAATCTTAAATAATCTCGCTAAGTGCATCGTTAAATCTTCCACTTCGGGCATAAAAAGATAATCTGGCGACTGTGGTTTCAAAATATAATCACCCCAAAGACCAACTAAGGTCAATCTTCTATTACCCTTTTCTCCATTTAAACTTAAAGATATTTTAGGCTGCACCCCTGTTAAGGCTAATCTTTCGTTTACTGTGATTTGAGCTAACTTATTCAGCTTCTCTTGGTCTAATTCAAGCATAGGAACAGTAGTCGCTCCAAAAAACTTTTTTGAACAGTTCGGATGGTAATTTCCTCCTTCAACAGGCTTATAACAAAATAAACAATTAGCCATTACCCTCCGCCTCCATCGGGTATACAGAAACTGCACCTATCGTATCTCTACATAAATTAATAAGCAACTCGAATCGGTCTCTTGGATTCAGTTTCCAATGCTTCTCGCCAATTTCTAAGAGCCAGCCTTCTGGTATCAAACCATCAAAGAATGGAAAGAGAACATTACTATGATAGGTTTGGCTTGAAAGCGGGATTGTTAGACTAATTGGTTTTGAATCTGTAGCATGTAGGTACTCTTCGGCATAACGATAGGTAAAACCTCCATCTGCTTCTGCCAAATAACCTGCCAACTTATCTTGAAAATATATTTTCGCTTGACGTGCCATCATTCTCTACTTTTATCCGTTACACCTACTTCTTTCCCAAACAAGGCTAATACATCATTCACTTTATCCAAACGAAGCGTTTTTTTTCCTTGTTCTAAATCACGTACAAAGCGTAGCCCAACTCCAGCATTCAATGCCAAATCCTCTTGCGTAAGCTTGAGTTCTTTCCTTTTTTGCTTAACAAACTGTCGTAACGAATCCATAATTATACCTCTTCTGATATAAATATAGATAAAATTTAATAATTATACTATTTCGGGTATAAAAATGAAATAAAGCAACACATTATACCTTTTTGGGTATAAAATTAGTTAGTTTAGAATATAACCAAGAATTTATTTATATCAAACTTGACTATTTCTCTTTAATCTTATAAGACCTATTATTTTATATCTAAATCAACTTCTTCAATGATACTATCCAATTTATCTCCATTAATCACTTTTAATTCTTCTTTTTTAAATCTTCTATTTAATACTTTCAACTCGGAAATTTTAAAAGAATCAATCAAACACATATGATCAATTTCTATATATACAGAAAAGCTACGAATCTTTCAAGAAAACCAAAGTTCAATAATTTCATATAAAAATTGACTGCCCTCGAAAAAAAGTAGCTTTTATATTTTAAGTTATTAAAGTTAGTTTCGACTGGAGTATAATAAAACATCTTGAAATGTCCGATTGATACATCAGGCCTATGTTTTCGGTCGCTGCCATCTTCCCTGCGGATAAACATTTCCAATTGGCTTATTTTCTCTAAAAATTTTCTTGTTATCCTCCTGTCTGATCTTTCCCGATTACTTTCGCCCTACCAAGCTAATCTCAACCACCAAAAAACTTCATTCTATTATTTATTCTCCCCATAAAATCATGAAGGCTCGTTCTGGTCTTGTTTCACACACTCACCTTTCAAAGCCCTTTCAAACCCAATGTAAAACCCAATCATAACCCTTTGGAAAAGGGTTTGAAAAGGTTCTACATTGGGTCTAGAAAGCTTCTGACTCCTATCATCTCTAAACCAATGATATATCCTAATT
>NZ_DKLH01000050.1:0-49650 GCF_002455685.1 Sphingobacterium sp. UBA6645 | reverse complement strand
CTTACACCCTAAAGTTATTGCCCATGCTGGGCACACAAAACAAAGAGGCGGTTTTTCAACCGCCTCTCCTGTAAATAAAGCCTAATTTACTTACAATCTCTTTACTCTAATATTTTTGAAGAATACCTCAGTACCGTGACCTAAGAAGCCGATGTGCCCTGATTTATTTTCCAATCCCGGATGGCTCTTCTTGTCGGCAGTGCCATTTTTTGTAGCCTCCTTAAGGTCGCCGTCAACAATCACTTTACCATTTACAGTAACCTTGATTTTGTTGCCTTGAACACGAATTTCCTCCGTATTCCATTCGCCAACAGGTTTCAATGAACCGCGTTTCGCAGCAATAATACCGTAAACAGAACCATGGTATTGGTATTCTTTCAAGTCTTTGTAAACCTCTGCGCCATCATCCAACACTTGGATTTCCATACCGGCATATGCAGCATCGCCATCGATCGGCGTGCGGATTCCAATACCGTTATTTGCTCCAGGCGTCAATTTGAACTCAAAGCGGTAAACAAAGTCACCATATTGATCTTTCGTATAGATGTTCTTTCCGAACTTAGCAACCGGATTCGAACGAATATATCCTTCTTTCGTAATCTCGTATGCTGCAGAGCTTGTCCACTTATCCATGTTCGTACCGTCGAACAACATTTCGAAACCTTCTTTCTTCTCCGCATCGCTCAATCTAGAAACTTCCAAACGTGGAATCTCTTTCACGTAGATATCACGATACCATACGCGCGAGCCATGCGCTTGAAGCTCAATTTGCTCCGTTGGGAAAATTGACTGATTGCGATCCCAGTAGTTTTCTAACGTAACATTATCAACAACCAGCTCGCCGTTCAACCAAACAGAAACCTTCTCTCCGACCATTTTGATCTTGAATGTATTCCATTCACCTAAAGCGTTATCCGCAACTTTCAACGGATCTTTCGGGTTTTTCGTATTGTTGTATAAACCTCCAGAACCTACTTGAGCACCTACGTTGGTACGCGAGATATCCCAAATCTGAACCTGTGGAGTTCCTCTCAAGTAAACACCTGCATCAGGCTCTTTACCCTGAGGATCTAATTTCCAGTCTACCAACATCTCAAAATCGCCGTATTGTTTTACTGTAGCGATGTTATCACCATGTCCGCTGAACACTAAATCACCATCGATGGCTTTCCAGTTCTCACGCATCTTCTGATCAGCAACAGCTTGCTTTTTCTCCAATTCCGCTTTAGACATCGCCGCACGCTTGATCGGGTTCTCTACCAAACCTTTCCATCCCGTTAGGTCTTTACCGTTAAAGATCGATACAAAACCTTGCTCTGCCGGCATTTCTGATAAATGGCGAACGATCGCTTCTCTTAGGTAAGAACTTTCGCTACCTGAAAGATTATCGGCTGCTTGCTGTAAGATACCGCGAACGTCAGAACCAACATATTCTTTGTTGTCCATCGCAATGTTCATCGCCACGTTTGAAGCCGTTCCTTTCAATTCCGGATCGTTCATATAGCGGCTAGCGAACATCATTGCTTGGTAAGTGTTCGTCGCTTGCATGCTGCTCAATGCAGATTGCTTTTGTTTTGCAGTTTGCGCTAATGCAAATGCATCGCGTAAAGTCAATGTCTTTTGTTCAGCTGATTGCTTGCTAGCATTTAATTGCTTGATTAAACCTGTAAAAATTGTATTGAACAAAGCAGGGTCTTTTTCCGTTCTCGCCAATTTGATCAAGGCCGGAAGAGCCTCCTCATTATTCCATTTAGACAATGCTTCAATCGACGAAGCTTTCAAGCCTGGGTTATTAACGTAGTTTTCTACTGCTTTTAAGGCATCAGCACCACCCACTCCCGCAAAAACCGGGAAGTATTTCGCTGCTGAAGGCGCCGAAGAACGAGAAATATTAGCCGCTAGGCGTTGAATCTTCGCGTCTTTATCTGCACTTGCTTGCAAAGCCAAGATAGCCGCTTGCTGTGCGCTCGCTAAGTCTGCTCCCTCTGCATCGTTTACCAAAGCAATAACAGATTCAAAATCCGAATTGTTAACCACATTAGGTAATGCATTGAATGCTGCAGTGCGAACTGCTGCATCGGTTGACTTCGTCAATGGCAATACCACAGCTGCCGAACTAGGGTTCATGCGTTGTGCCAAGACTTCCAATAAAAGCACCTGTGTCTTCGCGTCAGCATTCGGAAGCGCAGCATTCACTGAATCAATCGTGCCTGCATCTTTCGCCGTCAACAACATCGTTTTAATGGTCTTCACTTCATTATCAGACGCACCAGGGATTTGCTTTATTAAGAATGGAACGTTTGATCCTTTCGATAATACAGAAAGCGCATTATAAGCTGCGATTCTTGCTTCCTCATCTTTCAATTTTGGAAATCCTTTCTCGATCAATGCTACAGAACCTGCAGCATCTTTTGTCGCTAGGAAGTTCAACACACTTTCCTGTGCATCCCCATCTAGCTTGCGCATAGAGCTAGCTAATTTCAATAAGTCAGAAGCAGATGCATTGTCTGCTAGTAAACCTAAAGCTACATTGCGCAATACTTTATCATCGCTTGAAGCAAGCTTCAACAATTGTTTCTTCTGTTTTTGAGGGTTGATGTCGGTCAACACCTCTAATGCACCAACCTGAACAGCCGAGCCCTTCGCCTTACCTGCATTATTGAATAAGGTGGTCGCGAACTTGCTCGCCGCAGCTTCATCCGTTTTCGCCAATTGCTTTGCATAGTCAATCGCCAAACTCGAAGCATTTGTTTTATCGTATTGGTAATTTAACGCCTTTGCCTTATCTAAGAATAAAGCTGAAGATTGCGAACCACCAATTTTACTTAAAGCAGTTAGACCGTTCCATTGGAAATTCTCCGATGGATATTTACCGATCAATTCGATGATCTTTGCTTCCGCTTCGTTAGATTTTAAATCGCCCAAGGCAGCGATAATTGCTGTAGCCGTCTTCTCCGTAGCAGATGATGCCAATGCCGTATTCAAAGCAGCTACAGCCTCCTGCGTACGGATAGCATTTAGCACGCGCGCAGCTTTCTCTGCTAAATACTCGTCAGCAAGATAAGGTGCTACTTTAGCAATCGCATCGTTCTTTGCGCAGAACTTCAATAATTCCAAGACATAGCCCTTGTTATTGGCATCTTGTAGATTATCAAGTGCCGAAAGCAATCCCTGTACATATGTAGCGCGCTGATTTTCAAATCCTGGTTGCATCACATAGAATGCGTAAGAATTTGTCGCATATTCGATAGGTGCATTATTGCCACCCTGTGGTTTTAAGCCTAATAATAGTTTGGAAACATCATCTGCCGTGAATCCTTCAAGTTCTTTCATTGCTAAAATAAACTTAGACTGCTCCTCGGCAGGCTGTTGAGCTAAAACATCGGCAATCTTGGTTGCTGACGTTCTATTTGCAGGTTGTTGCGCATATGCAGCAACTTGTATAAATAGTAAAGCGGTTATCGTATTAAATACTTTCTTCATGATTTTTCTAGGGAATTAAAATGTCCAAGGACCTCTCATTGGTTGATTGATTAATCTGTTTGCTGCATCGTCGTTCACAAATTCTTGCTTATCCGAATCGAATTTCAAGTTTCTGTTCAAACGCAACGCCGCAAGACCTAAGTTCACTAGCGTACATGAGTAATAACCGTTTTGCTCGTTCAAAGCAAATTTCTGACGCGTACGAACTGCTTCAACAAAATCTGTAACCTGTGGAGCGGGCTCTGGGTATTGAGCTAATTTGCGCTCCAAATCTGGAATATCGGAAACGAATCCACGGTACAACTTACCGTTCGGTCCTTCGATATAAGCCTTACCCTCTTCCGTACCGGCACCATCTAAGATAATCTGGCAACCGTCAGCATAGGTATAGGTAATCTTACGCCAAGTACCTACAGCATCTGAATGCTGCTGAGGCGCATCTACCTCGATAGAAACAGGGCTCTCATTATCCTTGCCCAAGAAATATTGTACAGGATCCAGATAATGTTGTCCCATGTCTCCAAGACCGCCACCATCATAATCCCAATAACCTCTAAAGGTCAAGTGCGTACGGTGTGCGCTATATGGCTTATATGGTGCAGGACCTAACCACATCTCATAATCCAATTCTTTAGGAACCTGTTGAACTGGCAAGTTTTCCTTTCCAACCCAATAGAACTTCCAGTCAAAACCTGTATGTTTTGAAATCGTAACTTTCAATGGCCAGCCTAACATACCGGTATCTACTAATTTTTTGATCTTCTTCACCGGAACGTTCATCCCGTAGAAGTTCGCATCAAAACGGAACCAAGTATTTAGTCTAAAAATATTACCATGCTGAGCAACAGCTTCTTTTACTTTCTTACCTTCACCGATCGTTCTAGTCATCGGCTTCTCACACCAAATATCTTTTCCAGAGCGAGCAGCTTCAACTGCCATCAAACCGTGCCAGTGTGGTGGCGTAGCGATATGTACAATATCCACCTCCGGATTATTGATCAAATCTCTAAAATCATGATGCTCTTTCACACCGCCCCCAAGAGCCTTCTGTGCTAATGCTAAGTGGCGCGTGTCCACATCACAAATCGCAACGGTCTTTGTACCCGCATAGTTGAAGTGTCCACGACCCATTGATCCAACACCAATAACACCCTTTGTTAAATGGTCACTAGGGGCTAAATATCCCTTTCCAAGTACAAATCTAGGTACAATGGTAAAAGCAGCTGCCCCGATCAACGATTTCTTGATAAAATCGCGTCTAGAAGAATTATTGTTTTCTTTCATAATGTTTATGGTTCCATAGCTTAAATCGCTATTTCCCTAAAAAAGACAAGTGTATAGGTAGATTTATCATTTAGGTTAATAGCCATCCAATCATAAAAACTTTATAAATAGATTAAGTTACAAGATTATAAAATCTTTTCAGTTTTGACTTATTCAAACATGCCAAAACAATATTATTTTAAGACATGTAAAGGTGATTGATGACAAATTTAATAAAACAATCGGTTGCGTAAATAAAATATTACGAATAAACAAACCGATTTATTAAATATTTGATAACTGATGCAGCGTACCTTCGATATATATGTGGCTTTTTATTCCCATTCTACTCCCAAATCACTCCCCTTCTGAAGCGGGTCTGATTGGGTTATGAAAGGGCTTTGATTGGGTTATGAAAGGGTTATGAGTCAATTAATACCCTTCATTTTTAGGAAGCGCCAATGCAATTCATTTTGAAAATGCTTACATTTAGATAAAAATCAATCTCATGCAATTCGAAACTGCAAGAAAAAACCAACTTGAAAAGATAAAACAGACAACATTATGGGATCTCGTCATCATTGGCGGCGGAGCTACCGGACTTGGTACTGCAGTTGATGCAGCGAGCCGTGGATTCAAGGTCTTATTAATCGAGAAATACGACTTCGCGAAAGGAACCTCCAGCAAGAGCACGAAATTGGTGCATGGCGGTGTTAGGTATCTGGCAAATGGTGATATTAAGCTGGTCATTGGTGCGTTGAAAGAGCGAGGACTCATTTTTAAGAATGCGCCTCATGTTTCCTCTGCACAGTCTTTCGTTATTCCTCTCTACTCGACATTCGATAAACTAAAGTATCTGATCGGTCTAAAACTCTACGATTGGTTGGCCGGCAGCTTGCGGATTGGGAAATCTGTCTTGCTCTCGAAGAAAGAAGTGGTAGAAAAGCTACCTCATATAAAGCAGGAGGGCCTAACGGGAGGCATCCTGTACTACGACGGGCAATTTGACGATGCTCGCCTAGCGGTCAATTTAGCGCAGACTGCGATCAGCCATGGCGCAACGGTATTGAACTATATGGATGCCATTGGCATCGATAAAGATCAACATGGTAAGGTATGTGGAGTTACTTTCAGCGATACAGAAAATGGGACTACTTATAAAGCTATAGCTAAAACCGTTATCAATGCCACGGGGATATTCGTAGACGACATTTTAAAGCTGGATACCGCTACTCATAAGAACCTAGTACGTCCGAGTCAGGGCTCGCATATCGTGATCGACAAAAAATTCCTAGATGGATATGATGCATTAATGATTCCCGAAACGAGCGATGGCCGCGTACTCTTTGGCGTACCTTGGCATGATAAAGTCTTGTTAGGCACAACCGACATACCGATCAATACGCATCAGATTGAGCCTAGACCTATGGAAGACGAGATCGAGTTTATTTTGGCAACCGCCAAATCTTACTTGAATCCTTACCCTACGCGCAATGATATTTTAAGTATCTACGCGGGTTTACGGCCATTAGCTGCTCCCAAAGACAACGATACGGGCAGTACGAAAGAGATTTCTCGCGATCACAAACTCTTGGTTAGCGACTCCAATCTGATCACGATCACCGGCGGGAAATGGACAACCTACAGGAAGATGGCTCAAGATACCGTCGATGCGGCAATTAAAGCGGGAGATTTACCGCATGTTGCCTGCAGAACTATGAATCTTCCCATTCATGGTTCGACAGATCAAATTCAAGCTGGACACTGGACCTATTACGGAATCGACTATAATCAGATTCAAGCATTGATGCAAGAAGATGAAAGCTTGAAGGAACTCCTGCTCCCCGAATATGAATTTACAAAAGCAGAGGTCGTATGGTCCTGTCGCCATGAGATGATTCGACAGGTCGAAGATTTTCTTGCACGTCGTTGCAGGCTATTACTCTTGGATGCAAAGGCAGCGAAAAGAGCAGCTCCGGTAGTTGCTGATCTTATGGCCGGCGAACTAGGCAAATCGCAAGAATGGCGTGATAATCAAATTAAACTATTCAATGAATTAGCAAACAATTACCTTTTATAATACAACCACTTATAAACTTATCTGAATGAAAGAATACATTATAGCTTTAGACCAAGGTACCACGAGTTCTCGTGCAATACTTTTCAATAAAAAAGGTGAAATCGTTAATATATCACAGAAAGAATTCCAACAAATCTATCCAAAGTCAGGCTGGGTTGAGCACGATCCGCAAGAGATTTGGTCGAGCCAATTAGCCGTGTTAACAGAAGTACTCGCTAAATCAAAAACTAAATTAGATGCCATCAAAGGCATAGGCATCACCAATCAACGGGAGACCACGATTGTTTGGAATCGACGTACCGGTGCGCCTATCTACAACGCTATCGTATGGCAAGACCGTAGAACGGCTGAATATTGCGCACAATTGATCAAAGAGGGGCATTTGGATGAGGTGCAAGATAAAACAGGACTATTAATTGATTCCTACTTCTCGGCAACCAAAATCAAGTGGATTTTAGATCACGTAAAAGGAGCCCGCAAGCTCGCTGAGAAAGGCGAATTAGCTTTTGGAACAGTTGACTCCTGGTTGATCTGGAATCTGACCGATGGCAAAACACATGTGACTGACGTGACGAATGCGTCACGCAGCATGTTATACAACATCAATACTTTGTCCTGGGATCAGGATCTATTGAAGCTTTTTGACATCCCCGAGAGCATGCTTCCGGAAGTAAAGAGTTCATCAGAAATCTATGGCGAGACCTCCGGCGAATTGGGCAGTCGGAAGATTCCAATCGCAGGAATCGCAGGCGACCAGCAAGCCGCATTATTCGGACAGATGTGCTTGAAGAAAGGTATGGCCAAGAATACCTACGGAACAGGATGTTTCTTGCTGATGAATGTGGGCAATAAGCCGGTAAAGTCGAAAAATAAGTTGGTGACCACGATTGGTTGGAAGATCGGGAAAGAGGTCGTATATGCACTGGAAGGTTCTGTATTTATCGGTGGCGCTGTTGTTCAATGGCTACGCGATGAGTTGAAGATTATCAAGAAATCCAGCGATGTCGAAGCTTTAGCGACCAGCGTGGATAGTACCGACGGCGTGTATCTGGTTCCAGCTTTTGCCGGATTAGGGGCGCCACATTGGGATGCGAATGCCCGCGGAACGTTATTTGGTATCTCAAGAGGAACTTCAGATGCACATATCGCACGTGCTGCATTAGAAAGCATTGCGTATCAAACCTACGACATTTTAAAAGCTATGGAATCAGATGCGGGCGCTAAGATTAAGGAACTGCGTGTGGATGGTGGAGCAACACAAAACAACTTCCTGATGCAATTTCAAGCCGACATCTTAAAAACGAACGTCGTGCGTCCGGAAATCACGGAAACGACTGCTATGGGTGCAGCCTTTCTCGCAGGCCTTGCTGTTGGTTTTTGGAAAGACGTCAAGGAGATTGAAGCGTTATGGAAAGAAGACAAATTGATTGTTCCCACGAAATCGAACAAGCTTTCGAACAATTTGAAGGAGTGGAACCGCGCGGTTAAAGCCGTAAAATATTGGTCAGAAAACCCAGAATAAAAGAAAATCAAAACTAAACCTATTATATGAGTCCATTTGTAGCAGAATACTTAGGAACAGCAGTCATGATCCTCCTTGGGGGCGGCGTGGTTGCCAATGTGGTGCTGAAAGGCACAAAAGGTAATAACGGAGGTTGGATCGTGATAACGACCGCCTGGGCACTCGCTGTTTTTGTCGGCGTCACGATTGCGGGGCCTTATAGCGGTGCACATCTAAACTGTGCAGTGACTATCGCCAATTTAGCTTTGGGAAAATTAGATTTAGTAACGACCTTAAGTTATATCGGCGCACAATTTTTAGGCGCTATGACCGGCGCTTTTGTTGTTTGGTTGATGTATAAGGACCATTTCGATCAGACAGATGATGCCGGCGCTAAGCAGGCAGTATTTTGTACCGCTCCTGCCCTGCGCAACCCTCCAATCAACCTAGTATCTGAGGTGGTAGGAACGTTTGTGCTTATTTTTACGATTCTTCACTTTACAGATGCAAAGATGGCTGATGATTCCGTGATTGGCTTAGGATCTATCGGGGCTATTCCTGTTGCTTTTGTCGTATGGGTGATCGGATTGTCCTTAGGCGGTACAACAGGCTACGCTATTAATCCAGCCAGAGATCTAGGCCCGAGAATCATGCATGCCCTATTACCGATCAAAAATAAAGCAGGGTTTGATGCAGGTTATGCTTGGGTTCCGTTTTTAGGCCCAATTATTGGAGCCTTGTTGGCAGTAGCGCTCTATAGCTGCATATATTAGGAAGCGATGAAAAAAGGATTTTTTAAAATATTGAATAAAATAAACAAGGCGGTCTTACCTAGCTATACAAAGCTGGACCCCGCTAAACTAAGTAAGCTACAACAGGCCGTTGTAGCTTACCGATATTATGTCTTAAAAGAGTCGCTGGATTAAGCGACGGGAGTTTCATCCGCATTGGGTTGATCGCCAATAACCTTGACAATGTTTTGCGGGAAAACTACGTTCTTACCATCGAGTATATTCTTGACTTGCTCGCTAATTTCATTCTTGGTTGCCCAAAATACTTCACGCTTCGCCCAAGCACGCACAACTAACGTTATTCCTGTTTCTTTCAAATCACCTACTACGACTTCCGGCAGCGGCTTATCCAAAATACGCTCATCCGCTTTTAAAACTGACAGAACCGCTTCACGCGCTACTTTAATATTTGTATCGTAAGACACATTCAAGGTAAATTGCATACGACGGGAGGCGATCTTTGTAAAGTTCTTGATGACCGAATTGGCTAAAGGACCATTAGGCGTGAATACGCGGATACCGTCGTCGTCAATCATTGTTGTGTACAGCAAGTCGATACGTTCTACAGTTCCTGTTGCTCCTGCCGCGCTGGAAATATAGTCGCCAACATCAAACGGACGGAATAAGAGGATTAATACGCCCCCTGCGAAATTGGATAAACTACCCTGAAGCGCCATACCCACTGCCAAACCGAAGGCAGACAAAGCAGCGATAAAGGAAGTAGTTTGAATACCCATCGTACTGGCTACCGTAAGCAACAATAGACCATAAAGCGTAAATTTGATAATGCTTTTTAGAAAAGAACGAATCGAACGGTCGACATTTCTCTTCTCAAACCTGCTATCGATAAATTTAAGCGCAAATTTGATTACATAGCGTCCAACAATGAGTATAAAAAATCCAACTGCGATCTTAGGCAGCGCGACCACTACAGAGTCTACTAGTCGTTCTAAACTTCTTTCTACAGAAAACCAATTCATATATTAGTGTAATTTTTACAAAAGTAACAAAATACTGCTTCTAACCGATTAGAATGTATTATTTTAAATATCTTTAACACATGAGCTTTCTATATTTTGATAATAATGCAACCAGCCGAATGGATGATGAGGTTCTACAGGCTATGCTTCCTTATCTTCAAGAGACGTATGGGAATGCCTCCAGTGTGCAGCATAAACTCGGTCGGGCGGCAAATACAGCGATAGAACGGGCGCGAATAGATCTTGCAGACAGATTAGGCTGTACGCCAAAAGAAATCTACTTCACTTCCGGCGCGACAGAAAGCATCAGTACCGTATTAAAAGGGATTGCGCAAGCTTACAACCGAAAAGGAAAACATATTATCACCTGCAAAACGGAACACAAAGCTGTTTTGGCGACCTGTGAAAGTTTAGGCAAGCAGGGCTACGAGATAACTTATCTCGATGTTGATGCGCAGGGGAATATTGATTTGGAGGATTTAAGGAAAGCGATACGCGCGGACAGTATTTTAGTTTCTTTGATGTCTGCCAATAATGAAACTGGTGTATTACATCCGATTGAGAAAATTGCAAACATCTGCCAAGAAAAGGATGTCTTATTTTTCTGTGATGCGACACAGCATGTCGGAAAATTACCTATTGATTTACAAGAAGTAGCCATCGACATCTTATGCTTAAGTGCACATAAATTTCACGGTCCTAAGGGCATTGGTGCTTTGTTTATACGTAGAAAAAGCAAGCCGATTCAAATCCCTAGCCTCGTTACTGGAGGGAACCAGGAACATGGCTTGCGCGGTGGCACTTATGCCGTTCCGCAGATTGTGGGCATGGGCGAAGCAGTAAAACGGTTTGAATTCCATAGCCAGATTGAGACGATTAGAGATTACTTTGAGTCTGAGCTACAACAACACATAGAGGAAGCAACAGTACATGCGCGCAGTACACTGCGCATTCCAAACACAAGCAATGTATTAATCAAACACGTGCGCTCGACGGAATTGATGACTAAGGTTCCTGAAATGGCTCTATCATCCGGGTCTGCCTGTGTTTCGGGTTCACGAGATCCGTCACACGTACTTAAAGCGATGGGTATGGACGATGAAGACGTCTTTTGCAGCAGCCGCTTCAGCTTTAGTAAATATACTACAAACGACGATATTGATCTTGCGATACAACAGATCAAGCGTGCCGTAACGCAAATTCGGGAGGCGTCGCCTATTTGGCAAATGTACAAAGAGGGGCTAATTTGACAGAACTCAGATGATTTTTGAAAGATTTGGAACTTGTTTTGATTATCTTTGTACAATAAATGGAGGAAGAATAACATGGTGACCATTACAGATAAAGCAAAAGAACGTATCAGCACAATCATGCAACAAGAGAACTACGATAGCAATTATTTCGTACGTGTGGCTGTGGAAAGTGGTGGTTGTTCGGGGCTATCTTATAAGCTTAATTTTGACAACGAAGAGAAAAAAGGCGATCAGTTTTTTGAAGATAACGGTGTTAAAATCTGTTTAGATATAAAGTCTTACTTATATCTGGCAGGAACAGAATTAGACTATTCCGACGGATTGAATGGAAAGGGATTTGAATTCCACAATCCTAATGCGTCGAGAACCTGCGCCTGTGGCGAGAGCTTTTCGGTGTAAAATAATTAAAGCGGGCAAATTGCCCGCTTTTTTAATTTAATCTATTGTTTTCTGAAATAGCATTAGCGAATGCTTCCTCTCCCATTTTTCAAATTCATTTCATACGCGATAATCAATCTACTTACTAAGCCATAGCGCGCCATGCCTTCTCGTTGATTATTATGCTTTAGATATTGATCGTAAAATATTCCTGATAGATTCGTCAACCAGCCTGTATAACTCTCCCAGTATAATCGATCTTTCTTTAAATCGCTTTTAATGTCCTCTGAGAGCTTCGCTTTATATTTTTGAAACATAGGCTCATCAACAAGATAAAGTGATCTTAAAAGGTATTGTATGCTTTCGTAATAGGCTGCATACTGAAACCAGGGATCTTGATGATTCCGAAGCTTGACATAAGCGATGAAATTACATTCATCTTCCAATCCAATACCCATTTGATGTGCCAACTCATGAGTAACCGTAAAAGGATAGGAAGTTATAGGCATATCGACATTTGCATGCGCTTCATTACTGAACGGATTAAGATAACCTGATGTTCCAAAGGATGATATCATAACAGAACTTAATGGTTTCTTAATGTGGATCTGAGTTTTACTGAGCATAGAGAACTCTCGATCATCCCGCATCAGCACTTCTATTTGTGTGTTGACGGCGGTTCGCACTTTGCGGTCCAGATCTAGTTTTCCTCGCAAGCTATTCGCTAACTGTATCTGCTCTTCCAATACGCCTAGATGATCTTCCAGAAGAATAGTGTCGACCGATAGCTGAAGTTGCTTGCTGACCGGGAATCGATAATAATTGATCGCCCAAGCCAAGTGAAAGAATATATACAGGGACAGCGCCGTGCTAATTAATGTCAATACTCCTCGCCAAGCGGAATGAAACTGTTTTTTGAACAGGACAACTATGGTTCGAACGACGAGATAGAGCAGGAATAGGACAATAGCAAGATAAAGCAGATCTCCTAGGCTAACGGGCAGCAGTCCGAATATCAATTTCGGGAGGTATTGATAGAATGGGTAGAAAGCTCGACTGTAAACAGCCTCTACCCTTTCGGAATCTGTTACAAACCAATTCAACAGCAAGATAAGGGCTATACAAATCCCTAACCAGATATAAAGCGATTTCGTTGATTTGTTGGATTTCATTTCCTTAGTCGGATTCGTTTTCGAAATATAACTTATAATAATTCATTCCCTTATCCTCATCGTATCCTTTTTCCAAATATTCACGCTTTCCATGCACGTATATATGGAAATTCTTATCGAGCTTGATTACCGATTTATAACTGGACGCCATCTTTTTTACAGCATTGCCTGCGATATCAAAATTGGATTGGAATGGGGTATCGAATTCCTCCTCAAAAGCAGATTTATAATCCTTAAATAAGGAAACAGCGTCCGGATTTTCAATCACCTCCGTATTGAACTCTTCTTCATCAAATTCTTCTTTTGACTTAAAGTAGTTCATTGAGCGGTTCAATAGGTCGATTTTATCCGCTTTATCCATTTCAAAAACTTCATCTAGCTTTTCATTGACAAAGTTCTTGTAAACTTTCATGATGTTTCCTGTTTGTTGGAAATTATCATTGCGGACGCGCAGTTTTAAGAAATCATCTTTCCAATATACCGCTTCCGATCCGTTCGTCTGATCGAGGCATAACACCTTAAATCCTTCTTCGGATTCGGTATTGACAATAACCACACCCTTGTCCAATTTATTAATATTGATGGCTTGTTCTTCATAGTTTACTCCTAGACCATCAGCCTGAGGATAAACTTTAAGATAAGCTTCCTTATTTTCTGATTTAAAGATACCTATTGCCTTATGCTCCTCGCCTTCCAGCTGCACGTTGTCCAAGGCTACGACATATACCTCGCCAGATTTGATCTTCGGATGCTCCGACACTTCAAATAGATATTTCGTGATGGATTTGGAGAAATCGATGAAGTTTACCTGTCCTTCAAAAAAGCGCTTAGAATAACTATACACCTCATTGAATTCTAGATCATCATTGGGATGGTAGAATCTGTAGATTTCCGATTGCTTAGCAAAAGGTTTCATGAAATATTGCATCAGAAGTCCGGTCAGGACTTCATCTGAAGCGACATCCACTTCAACGTCCGACAAGGTCAAATACTCGTCCTGGCTTTTGTTGCCGACATGATGAATAATAAGGTTTTCGAAGTTTGCGTCTTGATGAAATAACATGCTTGTTTTTTATAAATCGTAAATATGTATTGCAGAACGGTAGGTATTGACATGAGCATTGACGATATCTTTGATATGTACGGAATATCCGCCACCCATGCTAACTTCCACGGGTATTTGTCTGCTCTTGCAAGCATTGAATACAAGGTCGTCCCTTTTTCTACACCCTTCCTGCGTTAGTTTAAATTTGCCAAGTTTGTCGCTAGCCAATATATCGACACCAGCCTGATAAAAGACAAAATCGGGCATCACCTGATTAAATACAGCCTCAAGTTCTGACGATAGGAGCGACAAGTAAGCCTCATCCTCGATGCCATCCGACAAACCGATATCAATATGCGATTTTTCCTTTTTAAATGGAAAGTTCTTCTCGCCATGTATGGAAAAAGTAATAATATCAGGATGATCTTCAAAAATATGAGCGGTTCCATTTCCCTGATGCACGTCAAGGTCGATAATCAAGATCTTTTTAGCGAGTTTTTGACTGTACAGATATGCGGCGGCAACGGCCTGATCGTTCAGTAAACAGAAGCCTTCGCCGAAATCTCTACCCGCATGGTGGGTTCCGCCTGCAGTGTTAAAGGAGACACCGGCATCCATCGCTGCAAAACATGCCTTAATTGTTCCATCAACGAGATAACGTTCGCGATCCACCAAAGCCTGTGTCATCGGGAAACCAATACGGCGAACCATCTTAGGGTCTAAGGTCAACCCCAGTAGATCATCTACGTAAGCCTTATCATGTGCTAAATAAACGATTTCGCGATCTACTAAATCGGGTTCAAAGAAGTTGTTACGATTAACCAAGCCTTCATAAATCAATTGCTCTGGAATAAGTTCGTACTTCATCATCGGGAAGCGATGTGTCGCGGGCAATGGATAAATGTAGGCGCTATGATGAGCTATTTTTAACAATTGTGCAAATTTGTCACGAATATAACCAATCAGCAATCAATAAAAAACCCTTGTGGAAAAAGCGGATATGCCTCCTTTTTCCGATAGGCCTGGTTTATAAGCAACGAGATTGTTATATCGTATATTTTTTAATCTCATTTTTTTTAAATAGATTTATTACAAATAGCATAGCGTAATCCACAATGCGCTGCTATATAACCATTTGTAAACAAATTGAAAGGAAGGAGACAATATGTTTAACAAGAAACATCAGGGATCTGGTTCAGCACATTCCGCTGGGCGAAATCATCCTTTTATAAAAAGTATCAAGAAGACAGGCTTATTGGATAAACCGAAGTTAGTTCTAAAGGAAATTGTAGAACATCTGAAGGCCAATCGCTTTGAATACAGCAAAAATTAATATTTAAAACGAAATTAAATATATGCTGTTATTAGCTATAGAGTACTAAATAAGAAGAGTATGACTATAGATATTGATTCATTGCTTGATGCGGAGATCATCAAAACCGAGGAGGATTCTAGGACACAGACTTTAGATGTAACGTTGCTATTGGATGCTGCAGAGCCTGCCAATACGCATCAGAAGAAGTTGCGATTTGAGCATGTGACCTTTTATTCCCGTTCTGAAATTCCGAAAGAGGGATATCCGGTGATTTTGGAAATCAGTGAGGTAGTGCCGGAGATTGAAAAGAGTTTCGATAATGATCAGTCGCGCAGAAGATTTAAGATAGACACTACGTCAGGCATAGTGATATTGGAATTCGCAACCTGCTATTTAGTTGATTAATTCCGTATCTTTCGATGAATTAAACAATCCCAACATTGCTGATAAATATACACGCCCATTCCATCAGTACCTCATCTGCTGATGAGTTCGTACTACCAAATTGCATTGTTTCCAAAGATTATCTTTATGAACAGTCTTGTTCAGCAGGTATCCACCCATGGTATGTCGATCTTAACGAGGAAGTGCAATGGGAGGCATTAGTAAAGTATGCTGAAAAACCTCAGGTAGTAGCGATTGGAGAATGCGGGTTAGATAAGCTGTGCAGTACAGAATGGAATCGGCAGGTTCAGATATTCGAAAAGCAGATTACACTCGCTAATGAGCTTAAAAAGCCTTTGATCATACATTGCGTTCGAGCATACCACGAGGTATTTACCTCCCTCTTGAGAAAGCAAGTGGCCGTCCCGGTCATTTTTCATGGTTATGAACGGAATTGGCCATTGGCGGAACAATTATTAAAGAACAAAAATTACTACCTCTCCTTCGGTGCTGCTATCTTAACGGGCAATCTAGATGATGTTATCAAACAGATTCCTATGCACAGGTTTTTCTTAGAAACTGACGATAAACCAACGAAAATCTCAGATATTTATGCTTATTTTTGCCGAGCCAGAAAATTGTCTACAAAACAAGTAGAGGATCAGATTATGGCAAATTTTAATAGCATTTTTAAATCAACTTAAAATCAATGAAGGATTTATCTTGGCTTTCTCGCACCGAGGCGTTGGTGGGACGAGAAGCACTAGAAAAGTTAGCTAATTCACATGTAATGGTATTGGGTCTCGGCGGTGTGGGCTCTTTTGCCGCCGAATTTATATGTCGGTCGGGCGTGGGAAAGATGACCATCATCGACGGTGATACCGTAGACCCTAGTAATAGGAATAGGCAGTTGCCAGCTTTGGCAACAAATCATGGCGAAGCGAAAGCGGAGATTATGCGCGAACGCTTGTTGGCTATCAATCCGGAATTAGAGCTTAATGTAATCCAAGATTTTATTCTTCCACAGAATATCCCTGGTCTTCTTGAATTAAAACCGGACTACTGCGTGGAAGCTATTGATAGCATCACACCGAAACTATTTTTTATCCGTTTGGCCTTGGAGGCGAAAGTACCTTTTGTAAGCTCGATGGGTGCGGGTGGTAAACTAGATCCTACGAAAATTAGGATTGCTGATATTGGAACGACTTATAATTGTAAACTAGCACAGCATATCCGCAAAAAATTAAAGAAGCATGGAATTCGTAAAGGCGTAAAGGTGGTGTTCTCCACCGAATTGCCGGATAAGGATTCCTTGTTGTATACTGACGGCAGCAACTTTAAGAAATCAGCCTACGGGACAATGTCTTATCTGCCGGCAGCATTTGGAGGAGCATTAGCCTCCGTTGCGATTCAAGATTTAATGAAAAATATATAGATGAAAAAAGGAGCTCAATGAGCTCCTTTCTTTTTGACTTGTATCCTATTAAGAAATAGGTTCCAAATATTGCGCATAGCAATATCCTTCTTCACCATCTTTCGTACGAACTAACCACCATTGGTCATTTGCGCGACTGATAAGGGTAATTACCTCATCTTTCGCCGCTTTACCAACGATTGGCTGATCTGTTCCTGGTCCTTTACGAATGTTCAAGTTGCTGCTTTCAGTAATTACGCGAACTTGCTGTCCGGTAACCGCTGTAGAAACATCTACATTCATCACGACATCGCCAGATAAGAAATTAGGGTCGATCTGGTTGTAGATATCCCATAATTTGTTTTTGACGTCAGCATTTGGTGCTGTACCACGGATTTGTAATACACCATCCATCTCAGCGACTTGTAATCCCTCGATACCCGAAGTATTCGCCGTATCGATCAATACTTTATATTTATTCTGTAAACTCATAATTTGCTATTTTACGATTAAACCTGACATATCAACTTTCTTAGGATTCAAAGCATCTAATCCCATTTTTAAAGCTTGTACGCGTGCTTGCTCCAACTCTCCAGTCACTGTAATAACACCATCAACTACCGCTGTTTTCACTGACGGGAAGTCTTTAGTAAAGTCAGTAACCTTAGCCTGAAGATCAGCATCATTGCTGTTTACTTCAATTGTTCCAGTAGGAATTGAATTAACAACAATGTTGTTAACAACTGATTTTACACCTTTTGCATCTGCGCCTTTCGCTGCAGATTCAATCTGTGCTTTTTCATCATCTGATGCTGCCGTACCATTCAAGGTTACTACACCATCTTTAACTTCTACCTGAACATTTGGATTCGATTGAATCGCAGTTTCTACTTTGGCTTTTAAATCGGCATCAGAAATTTTCGATTTACAAGCAATAGTTCCAGTTAACAATGTAACGGCAACTACCAATACAGATAAGATTTTTTTAAGATTCATAAATAAAATATTTACGTTAATTAATACTACCTAAATCTAAACAAAAAACATTTCGAAAATGTTTTAAAAAATAAATCTGATTTGAGATTAATTTTGAAAGGATTCAATCTACGGTATTGTAACAACAATTATTGAAAGGCAATAAAAATCGAAGGTTTTCGATTGAAAGACCAACAGTTATGAAAGTTCCTGATCGGCCTGATTAGAGGAACTTTCAGAGAAATAACAAAAAAGGTTTCGATTACTGAAACCCTTGGCACTCTTCTTAGCGTAATTCTTGAATCTTAAAGGCTTTACCGTTGAAATTGACCTCATCGTTATTCTTCTTTCCAAACAAAGCCTCTCCTATTGGCGATTGCTTTGAAACGACCATAACGGTCTCAGCACCTACTTTGAGCGGACCGATTGAGGTAGCTATTAAATAATTAAATTGATCGGTCATGACTAAACTTCCCATCCCGACAAGCGCATTGCTTGATTCTGGAAGATTAATTAATATATCTAGGTCTCTATTGGCTTGGTTGAGCTGGCTTTGTAGTCGCGACAACTCCTGTTGCGCCATTTCGCGCGAAGTCTCGTACTTGTCCCCCATACTACTCTTTGTATCATTGATTATCGCATCATTAGCAGCATCAATAGCAACCTGAATTTCATCGACCCGAGTTTGCGTCTTTTCCAAACAAAGTTCTACGATTTCCTTCTTATCAATCATATTTATTGGATCTCCATTTTATTTGAATAAAGAAAGCGCCAAATAAATTTGGCGCTTCAATTAAAAACCTAATAACCAATTAATTATAATTAATTAAATTAGTTTAGTTTTTCAAAGCTTCTTTTACGTTGTTAAGCTTTCTTTCTGCCTCTTTACCAGCTGCATCAACTTTATCTGCTGTTTTTTCAGCAGCATTATCGATTGCTTCGCCAGTTTTGTGAGCAGCGTCTTTAGTAGCATCTACAGCGTTGTTAACACCTGTTTCTACTGCTTGACCTGCTTCTTTAGCTGCAGCTTTAGTTTTTTCCCAAGCAGCGTTAGCATCGTCTAAAGCTTTTTGAGCAGCTTCTTGAGCTTTCTTGTCTCCGCTTTTTACAGCAGCGTCAAGGTCAGCTTGCGCTTGTTTTGCTTTAGCTTCAGCATCTGCTAATGCTTGATCAGCTTCTGCATGTAGATGACCAGCATGCTCGTCAGCAGTTTCTAATGAATGATCTAAGTGCTCTCCTACTGTAGTATCACCATCATGATTTTTATCTACTGATGAAGTATTGTTACATGCTGAGAAAGTAATCGCGCATGCAACCGCTGCTAATAATGCAATTTTTTTCATGTTTTAATTTTTGCTTTTGGTTAACATTTTACAATGATGCTAATCTACAATATTTGTACCAAAAAAATTACTTCGGATATACGGTTCCTTTTGCAGCTTCTAATGTGTTTTTCAACAGACCGATAATAGTCATTAAGCCTACTCCGCCCGGTACTGGAGTAATCCAGGATGCCTTAGGAGCAACCGCTTCAAAATCAACATCACCATATAGCTTGAAGCCGGATTTTGTTTCGGTTGAAGTCTCACGATTGATACCCACATCGATAACAATAGCACCTTCTTTTACCATATCTCCGGTTACAAAGTTTTTCTTACCGATTGCAGCAACAACGATATCACCTTGAAGAACTTCTTCTTGAAGATTCTTCGTGCGGCTATGCGTCAGTGTCACTGTACAGTTTCCAGGCTGGCTATTGCGCGCTAATAAAATACTCATCGGCGACCCAACGATATTGCTGCGTCCAACAACAACCGCTTTCTTACCAGCAGTATCTATACCATAATGATCTAGCATCAACATGATACCGTAAGGCGTAGCAGGAATAAAGCATGGAAGATTTCTTTGCATACGACCTAAATTGATCGGATGAAATCCATCAACATCTTTTTTATAATCAATAGCTTCTGTTACTTTCTCCGGATCGATATGCTTTGGTAATGGCAATTGAACAATTAAACCATCGATGTTTTCATCTTGATTAATCTCAGCAATCTTTGCAAGCAAAGCTTCTTCAGTAATATCATCTTCGTAATGAAGATTGGTAGAATCAAAGCCAACTTGCTCACAATTTCTCATCTTGCTAGCAACATAGGTTTCACTTCCGCCATCATTGCCCACTAAAATGGCAACCAAATGGGGCTTACGGCCCAGTGTTGCTGTCAATTCAGCGGCTTCTCTTTTGATATCTTCTTTCAGTTTTGCAGAAACTTCTTTTCCGTCAAGTAACTTCATGTTATAAATAGGTTGATGTAATAATTAATCTAACTTCAATACGGCCATAAATGCAGACTGTGGAATTTCCACATTACCTACCTGGCGCATACGTTTTTTACCTTTCTTTTGTTTCTCAAGGAGCTTACGCTTACGAGAAATATCACCACCGTAACATTTCGCTGTTACGTCTTTACGTAATGCAGAAATAGTTTCACGAGCAATAATCTTAGCACCAATAGAAGCTTGAATACGGATTTCGAACTGCTGACGTGGTAATAACTCTTTCAACTTCTCACAGATCTTTTTACCAAAATCATAAGCATTGCTACGGTGAATCAATGATGATAGGGCATCAACAGGCTCATCGTTCAAGCGAATATCCAACTTCACCAAATCAGAAGTACGGTAGCCAATTTGATGATAATCAAATGAAGCATAACCTTTAGAAATGGTTTTTAACTTATCATAGAAATCGAATACAATCTCACCCATCGGCATTTCAAACACCAACTCGACACGGTCAGAAGTCAAATAGGACTGGTTTACGATTGTACCGCGTTTTTGAATACAAAGCGACATTACTGGACCAACGAACTCAGCCTTGGTAATGATGTTTGCTTTAATATAAGGTTCTTCGATAGAGTCTAGCTTGCTTGGGTCTGGTAGATCCGAAGGGTTGTGGACAACCACTTCTTCATTTCCTTTGGTTAAATAAGCACGGTAGGATACGTTGGGAACAGTGGTAATTACCGTCATATCGAACTCGCGTTCTAAACGTTCCTGGATAATCTCCATGTGCAACATGCCCAGGAATCCACAACGGAAACCAAAGCCTAATGCAGCAGATGATTCCGGTTCGAATACAAGCGAGGCATCATTCAATTGCAAACGATGCATAGACTCCCTCAGTTCTTCGTAATCCTCCGTATCTACCGGATAAATACCGGCGAATACCATCGGCTTCACCTCTTCGAAACCTTGAATTGCCGATGCACAAGGACGATCGCGATGTGTGATGGTATCTCCAACCTTTACTTCACGAGCTTCCTTAATACCAGAGATAATATAGCCTACATCGCCAGTCTTGATCACCTCTTTCGGAACTTGATTTAACTTCAAAGTTCCAACCTCATCAGCAAAATATTCTTTTCCGGTCGCCACAAACTTTACGCGATCCCCTTTTCTGATTTCACCATTCTCTACTTTAAAATACGCCATGATACCACGGAATGAATTAAATACAGAGTCGAAAATCAATGCTTGTAAAGGAGCCGTAGGGTCTCCAACTGGAGCAGGAATACGGTCGATGATAGCATCTAAGATATTAGGGATACCTAGTCCTGTTTTTCCGGATGCTGGGATAATATCTTCACGTTTTCCGCCGATAAGTTCTACGATCTGATCTTTGACCTCCTCAGGCATAGCGCCTGGAAGATCCATCTTATTTAAGATAGGAATGATTTCTAAATCGTGTTCAAGCGCCAAATATAGATTGGAAATAGTCTGAGCTTGAATACCTTGAGAAGCATCTACAATCAATAATGCCCCTTCGCAGGCTGCGATAGAACGGGAAACCTCGTAAGAGAAATCCACGTGTCCGGGAGTATCGATCAAGTTTAACACATAGGTTTGTCCATCTCTCACATATTCCATTTGGATGGCGTGACTTTTTATGGTGATACCTCTTTCTCTCTCCAAATCCATGTTATCCAACAACTGAGCTTGCGCTTCGCGTTGAGAGATGGTTTTGGTAAACTCTAACAATCTGTCTGCCAAGGTACTTTTGCCATGGTCAATGTGCGCGATAATACAAAAATTGCGTATATGCTTCATATAGGTTATTATGCCTTCAAATTAATTCGCAAATATAATTTTTTTAAGCGAGGTTTTCTCTTAAAAGTTAGCCGATTATTCTATTTAGCGAGTTTATTGTTAGGCACTTCATTGAAACGCTGTGATATGAGCAACATTGTAAGACTCAATACGATGAGAATAGATGCCCATAATAGAGAAGTATGTGTGAAGGTGAAGTTCCAATGGTAGATACCGCCGATTCCTTGCAAAGCCAGCGCAATTTCATTAAACAATACACCAATCAACAAGAAAATGATAGTATAGTGAGTCAATTTCGAAACATTCAGCATGCCTTGGCTAAAGGCCAAGCCAATGAGAAACATTGATATATTGACGAGCAATACTAGATGCAAATAAGCGATAGCAATTGGTCTAAAACCATAAACCAAAACACTCATGGAAGGTATTATGGAGAAGCCTTGGAGGATCATCTTTGCAGAAACGCCAAGCGCCACTATAATCCACAATACGATCATACTGCTTGACTTCGAAATCTGTATCAGTCTCATTGCCTTCAGACTGCCACTTAGGAACCAAAGCCAGCACAGCCCTTGTAACAACACAGTCGCGAACACAACATAACCTACATAGGCTGGCATTCCTTTCCACCACAATATCGTCAGAAAGTAAGTCGGAATCAGCGTGAGTGAGAATAGATACTGGGCATACTTCGGAAAAAAGGAATGTCCTGTGTTTCGAATCAACCAATGATAAAATAGTGCTAAACATCCGAAAAAGAACCATCCATTGTATTGGAAATGCAGATAGAAATAAATCGATGCCTGCTGCTCAAAGGGGTTTTCCTGATGGCTTGCTTTGAGGTAAATAAGATAAAAAGTCCCTAATGCTGAAATCGCATTACTGATAATCGCGACATAATACCAATGCTTAATTGAGCTTGCGATTTCTGCTGATTTTAAGTCTTCCCAGAACTTCGCGATGAATGCGAAAGAGACAAATAGCGATAAGGTAGAGAAAATGATCGAGAACAAGGCATAGCCCTGAGCAGTAAATGCCACCAACATACAGACCGACGTGATCATGTTGAGATAAAGTAAAACAGCGTAAGGCTTCTCTACGCTATCAGTCGCCTTGTGTCCCTTCAGGAACATCGGCATAAACAGCATCAAAGCCATCGATACCCATGCCGTAAATGCGAAATGAGAATGCGCATGCAGTAAGTTCTTCTGCTCTAACCAAGCTAATGGGAATAGGAATTTATAGCGCATCAGCGCTCCATAAACGCCTACTATAAGGAAATTTATGAGTGCAACGTAGAACCATTGCTTGTAGGAAACTTTGAACAATTTCTCCATTATCTTTCATTGAATCCGAACGCGCAAAATTCCAGCCTGCTACGTTCTATAACAAAGATAAAGTCCGAATACTCATTAGGAGCTGATTGTTGTCAGCTAGAAAAGTGATATATCACCATAGAACCTATTGTTCAATGGGAAATAACACTTGGAACTCGGTTCCCATTCCAATCTTACTATCGACTTTGATTTGCAGATCCAGCTTATCTGCAATAGTCTTCACAATCGTAAGTCCTAAACCAGTTCCTTCGAAGTCGATGGCATTGTCGAGACGCTTGAACGTATCGAAGATAGATTTGAGATCTTCATCTGCAATACCAATTCCATTGTCGCGAATAAAATATCGGATGAATTCGCTTCCCTTTTCAGCGTAAATCTCAACGGCAGGATGCTCAGCACGCGCAGAATACTTGATCGCATTTCCGATTAGGTTCTGGAACAGTTGGTAAACCAATGTCTTATGACCATATACTGGTAACAACTCCCCTATCTTTACCTGCGTAGAATCCGCATCATATCGCATTTTACAGAAGGTCGTAATCTGATCAATAGAGCTGCTGACATCAACGAGCTCCGTTTGATAACTGAATGATTTAATTTTGGAAAACAAGTGTATAGCAACTAACAGTTCCCCGATAATATCGACCGCACTCTTCATGTTTTGAAGCATGCGATTTCTAAGATCTAACGGCATATCAGGGCGTTGAAGTAACATCTGCACCGATAGGTTAATTGCCGATAAAGGATTCTTTACGTCATGGCTTACTGTGTAAGCATAGGAATCTAACGCCCTATTCAAACTCACGACCTCTTCATTCAAACTACTCAGCTCTAATGACATCTGATTCATACTGGTCTTGATCAGCTTCCTGAGGCGAGCGAAGTAATACAGGTCGCGTTCTGTCCAGCGCTCTGACGTTCCTTCGATCGTATGGTGCCAAACATCAAAATGCTTGTGCGGCTCGGTCGTAAAAGTCTCATTAGGCTTTGGATTCATCAAGTGACGAGTCGGAGTATCCATATAAGTACGCTTGACGATCGACTCCTTTCTAAAAAAATATAAAGTAAACTGCCGATTTGACTCGATATCTACCTTTGCAATTCCAGCAAAACGGCTCATATCAATACCTAACTCCTCCCCGAACTTCCAGGTAAACTCCTCGTCCGTATAAACGTACTGATCCGTCTCACGGAGGATAAGTCCCTTCAGTTGCTTTAATTTCTCGCGGCCAATATTGATTTGGTGAGCATATATCTGATCTCCAGAAGCAATCAGCATAGCATCCGCATTGGCGAATTGACACAAAAGTTTACTTAGAGATCCTAAGACAGCAAGCATATCCTTTTTTAGAAGCAACTTCTCCTTCAGCAACAATTCGAAGTTTCGAATTCGTTCGTTGAACTCCCTCTCCTGCACAAACTGTTCATCTGCGAAACGAGTTGATGCCCACTGAATCATGTAGACAAAAGCTTCGCGCTTGATTAGATTGATCCTAGTTGGGCGAACGTTTTGGCAAAAAATCAATCCCCAGATCTGATCATCAATTAGAATTGAAAAGCTTAAGTTACAGCCTATCCCAACCTTCTTTAAGTGGTCGCTATGAACCTTTGCCAAGGTCCGGATGTTGGTACTCAATAAGTCAACGTGGCTACCATCTTTACTGATGATACGGATGGGCTCTTCGTAGATATCATGGGTCAATCGGCATAGGTTTTTGAGATGAACCTTTCTTGCCTGCGCCAAAACTGCAAAATCCGACTGATATAACCCGATGATGCTTTCTAAGTTGTCATTATTTCTCGTCTCCGCGATAATCTTCCCATACCCACCTTCGATAAATTGATATACTGTAATTCGATCATAGCCTAAGACCTTGCCCATATAATCGCTCAGGTGCTGCCAAATACCCTTGGTATTTTCCATTAATATCTGTGCAAAGGATTCGAACTTCGGGAAATACACCTGTAGATCGGCAACTTTAATTTCAAACTCAAAGTAAACGGAGTGCTCATTCCGATAAACGCTTAAATAACACCCTCTCTCCAGCAACCTGATCTCTAATAGATTACGATCATTCTCCTCCGCTATAATTTGTCTGACAGCTTCCTGAATATCAATCTGGTAATCTTGAAAATAATGATCGATCAAGAATGAAAATGGGCGATCAAAAAGTGTATTGACATCTCGTTTTAACCAATCAGAACAATTCTCACTACCTGCAGTGATATTTAAATCTAAATCTGTAACAATCAGATACCCAAAACTTTGGATACCATCATAAGACAGCTGCTTCTGCAGGTCGATAGAGGAAGAATTAAGCATGCGTATTGGTTAGTTAGTTTGTTAATCTTTACAGCGTAAAGATAAGGAGTTTCTTTGAACAACAGTAAAAAAAAGCGTCAGTTAAAATGGAAACTGACGCTTTTCTATCTTTTATGACTTAGCTAATCTTATCCGATACTCGGGATGTTTACTACTTCATTGGTATCTTTTTCGTAATCAATTTCATCGAAATTGAATCCAAATAATTGGAAGAAATCATTGCGGTATCCAGCAATATCAGAAATCTCTTCTAAGTTTTCTGTTGTTGCCTGTCCCCACAATACAGCAACCTCTTTTTGAACATCTTCGCGCATCTCCAAATCGTCTACACGAATTCTTCCTTTATCATCCAATTGCAAATCAGAACCATTGTACAAGCGCTCTGCGAATAAACGTTGCATTTGCTCAATCGTTCCCTCATGTATTCCTTTTGCTTTCATCACTTTGTATAATAGCGAAATATACAAAGGCACAACAGGAATAGCAGAACTTGACTGTGTAACCAATGCTTTATTTACAGAAACATAAGAAACACCATTTAAATCCTTCAATATTTCGTTTAACGCAGGAACCGTCGCTTCCAAGTTGTCTTTAGCACGTCCGATTGTACCGTTACGGTAAATTGGATAGGTAAGCTCAGGGCCAATGTAAGAGTAAGCTACAGTCTTCACGCCTTCAGCTAAAACGCCGGCAGCTTTCAGTTCTTCAATCCAGAACTTCCAATCTTCACCTCCCATTACCGCAACAGTATTTTCGATATCCTCTGGATTTTCAACCGGGTTGATCGTAATGTCAGAAACAACACCTGTGTGGAAGTCAACAGTCTTATCAGTAAATGGCTGATCGATCGGTTTCAACACGGATGCATGTGCCACACCTGTTTTAGGATGTGTACGGCGTGGTGAAGCCAATGAATATACAACAAGGTCAACTTGTCCTAAATCTTTCTTAATTAACTCAATAGTTTGCTGTTTGATCTCGTCAGAGAAAGCATCACCATTGATACTCTTTGCGTATAATCCGGCAGCCTGTGCTTCTTTTTCAAAAGCAGCGGAATTATACCAACCTGCAGTACCCAATTTACCTTCAGATGCTGGTTTTTCAAAAAACACACCAATGGTTGCAGCATCAGAGCCAAAGGCAGCAGATATACGAGAGGCAATACCAAATCCCGTAGAAGCACCGATTACTAATACCTTCTTAGGACCGTCAGCAATCTTGCCTTTAGATTTCACATACTCGATTTGATTTTTAATATGTTGTGCAGCACCTTCAGGATGCGCTGTCAAACAAATAAATCCTCTTGTTCTTGGTTGAATAATCATCTTTTTTTAATCTTTCAAAGTTGAATAATTAGTTACAAAAGTAGTTAAATTTTCAAGGAAACATCCTTCTACCTTATTTTTTATGGAAGTGTCTGTCTTTCAAAGGCCATTAAAAACTTTCAACGCTGTTGCTGTTTCAACGGCAATATGAAAGTTAATTTAAGGAGGTCTTTAATTGGACTCCCTCGCCTTCTTTAGCGGGAATTTCCCTCAAGTTTACTTATTTTTTCACGAATTCACTGTATAACAATCGGATAACGTCTTTAGACAACATAATATCGTCGTCGCTATCCTGCGTAGGGATGCAACCATTCGTTATAACAATGAACCCAAATTTCTTCTTAGGTTCAAAGAACATATTACTGTAAAGACCATATGCAGAACCCGTATGTCCGATCATATGTTCTCCAGGAATAAGTTTATCTGTCTCTAAAAGTGCTAATCCATAATGTTCTTTTGCAGATAAACCCTTTTGCATACGTTTCGCGCTTTTCTTGCTAATGATCTTTATTCCCCTAGATTGACCGTAATTCATATGCATCGTCATATACTTTGCAAGATCATTTGCAGAAATTTTCATCCCACCGGTCGGCGAAAATACAGGCGTAGAAACACCCATGGTATAATTCCGGATCTCCTCAGATCGCGGATTATAAGCCGATGGCTGTGCTTTAAAAGTTCCATCCTCTTTAACATAGAGCGTCGCAAATCTCGAACGATCCAATGAATCGACGCAATAGCCTGCGTTTAAACCCAAAGGACTTAATATCTGTTGCTTGATATAATTATCAAAGCGCACATTGCTCAGGCGCTCAAGTACCGCCCCTACCATATTGAAATTCAAGTTGCAATATTCGTAATCCGTTCCTGGCTTATAGTCATTGTAAGACTTCGCCCAATTCGGATTCTTTTCTGGATTGATGACATCTAATTCAAAATATCCATTGCTATCGTTAATACTCGAACGATGCGATAAAACCATTTCCAAGGTAATCTTCGTATCTGGATATTTTGGATTTCTAATTTTGAAGCCCACTAGATCACTAAAATCATCTGTCAGGGAGATCTTCCCCTGTTCAACCAGTTGCATAATCGCTGTTGCACTAAAAGACTTTGAAATGGAAGCAATGCGGAATAGGTTGTCTGTCGTCAATGGCTCTTTGTTCTCCAGATTCTTATAGCCTAGCGCTTGCTCGTATACCGGCTTGCCGTCTTTCACTACCACAACCGCTAAACCCACAGCCTCATATTTATTCGCTACGTCTTTTAATTTTTGTTCGAAGCCTGTGGATTGTGCGAATACTTGGCTACTGATAATCAATCCCACGCAGGCAAAGGCAGCTTTCTTTGTAATTTGATAGATGTTCTTCATGTATGATAATATTTATACGAGTGTGAGACCGTACTTCAGTCCGAATGCGACGAGCATCCCTAATCCGAAACTAAGTAAAGTACCGATCATCACGTATTCTGTAAACTTGGTGTCGCGTGCATTCGTAAGATCTCCAAAACGGAAGATCGATTTTGCCGCCAGTAAAAATCCAATACCTTCATTTAATCCTAACAGGACAAAACCCAAGATCATTAAGCGCTCCATTACTCCGATAACCGTGCCGGCATCAAATAAGGTCTCACTGCGCTTACTGTTAAAATCAGCTTCCTTTTGCCACTTGCTAAAGAAGACGCGGATAACGATAGGTATAGCAAACACGATAAGAATTATCGTGATCAGCAACAACAACAGTTTATTCCAATTGACCAGTTCCATTAGTTCCGTCCAAGCGCTGGGTGTCCAATAGAAATAAATAGCCACTATACTAGCAATATGCAGTAGCTGATCGATAATGAATAGACGAATTGGGTTTACTTTCCAACGATTCTCTACACCGATTTTGATGCTGTCTATTGCCAGATGAGAGGCCAATAAGAAGACGATGTTCTGCCAGTTATTCGCTAAGTCATTGATAAAGAATAGCAATAACAACGCGCCATGCATCCCAACATGATAGAATAAGTATTGTATTTGCGTATTTCGCTTCTGTACCCAGGACTTAGGTTGCAAAACAAAATCCCCGATCAGATGGGCAATAAACATCTTAAGCAGACTTGTCAACATAGCGTGCGAGTTGTTTGGTGCAATATTGTATTACTTGATCCAGTTTTGTATAATTCGCCTTATTGAGCTCACGGCTCACTTGGCTTTGATGAGTTCGCTTCAGCAGTTGCGTGATTTCCAACTGACTTTTGTCGGGATGATCCATCACCATCTGCACAGCTTCCGCCATGTTTGCAGTCCATTGATCCACCAAACGCGTACTCAGCGTTAAAATCAAGTTGATTTGTTCATCTAACTCCTCCCATGGGGATATAAAGGCTAGACTTTCTTTATTCAACGAGTCCAATGCTTTGCCCGAATTCACAAATGCCTCGCCGCTGGTTTTTTTGATACTGGAATCTCGGTAGCTAATCTCTCCTACACCGATCCCCATACGGACATCCATCCCCTCCTTTTGTCGAATTACAGACTTTAGGTAAAATATACTCGAAAATAAATTTGACAAGGGAAGTTCCGCCTGAAAGCTGTCGCCTCGAAAGACATCAAAATCCGTACTATATAGCTTTAAGGCCTGTTCCAATTGTGGAAGCCATTCGCTGCTATCGTATTTGCGAGAATGAATAATGTCGCCAGTAATTACTAAATGAAATGTCATAATTATTTCGTTTATCGCTGGTAGATGCTTTCAGGGCTTTTTGATTGCCTAAAGATAAGCAAATCCATCATATGACCAAATTTAATCAAATATCAAATTATGACTCATATAAGTCATAATCTCAAATATGATTAAAATAAGTCATAATTCCAAATATGATTAAAATAAGTCATAATTTAATATTTGACTAAAATGAGTCAAAAAGAAAACAAAATACCCCTAAGAATCGTTATCTCTACAAGCAAACAAAGCATAATATTTAGTAAATTGCTTAGATCAAACTATAAACTATGACGAACTATTCGAAGCTATTAACAGCAAAAAGCAATTTTAAAATAAAAGAACACCCCACAGATATTCGTGATGAAATCAATCCCGACGACGCAAAAGCGGAGCTGAAAAAGCTTCGCAAGAAAATAGCAGAGCTACAAGATAAAATGTATGCACACGATAAATACAGTGTATTGATCTGTCTGCAAGGAATGGATACCTCAGGGAAAGATTCGCTGATCAGGGAAGTTTTTAAAGACTTCAATGTTCGCGGTGTTGTTGTTGAAAGCTTCAAGACACCAAATTCCAAAGAACTAGAACACGACTATTTATGGCGCCACGAGATCAAGCTTCCGGAAAAGGGAAAATTCGCTGTCTTCAATAGAACGCATTATGAAAATGTGTTAGTAACAAGAGTACATCCAGAATATCTATTAAACGAACGAATCCCCCATATCAACAATCCGAAAGATCTTCCAAAAGACTTTTGGAAAATGCGTTTCGAACAAATCAACAATTTCGAACAACGCGTTGTCGAAAATGGAACTATCGTATTTAAGTTCTTCCTCAACCTAAGCAAGGAGGAACAGAAAGACCGACTTTTGAGCCGACTAGAAGAAGAAGAAAAGAACTGGAAGTTTTCTCCCGGCGACTTAGAAGAAAGAAAACTATGGGACAAATACATGGAATGCTATGAAGATGCGATCAAAAATACCAGCAAAAAGAATGCGCCTTGGTATATCATCCCTTCAGACAGCAAACCTGTAAGCCGATATCTAGTCGCACAAATTATCTACGAAGTCTTATCGACCTACCAGGATATACAGTATCCGGAAATGGAACCGGAGGTCGAAGAACATAAAAGAAAATATAAAGAACAATTGGAAGCCGAATAAGCTTCCAATTGTGTTTTAGAATATTAAGTTAGAAATACCTCCATCTAAGGGTATTGAAGCACCTGTAAGGAAAGACGCATAGGGCGACGCTAGGAATGCTACTAAATAGCCGTACTCCTCCGGTTTACCCAGTCGCTTCACAGGAATACTATCCCTTCTACGCTTCTCGATAACCGCGATATCAAGCCCCTCCTGCTCGGCCTGTTTTTCCATCAAGCTGTAAAGTCTATCAGTAGCGAAATAACCCGTCAATACCGAGTTCACTGTAATCCCATCCCTTCCTACCGCATTCGCTAAAGATTTGCTCCAACTCACTAAAGCCGTACGCATCGTATTGGACAGCACCAAGCTATCCTGTGGCTCTTTAACCGTCATCGAAGAAACATTGATAATTCTACCATAGCCCTGTTGCTTCATATGCGATAAAGCAAGATTGCTGGTATAAACCGCTGTTTGAAACAACAGTTCAAAAGCAGCCTGATAATCTTCCTCCTCTTTCGACAGCACAGTCCCTGCCGCCGGACCATTCGTATTATTGACGAGAATATCGATCTGATGTGATTTAAAAAAGCCAGCAATTATTGTCTTATGCTTCTCAAAATCCATAAAATCAGAAACGACATAGCCATGCTCTTGGCCCGCATTTTTATCTAACTCAGCAACTACTTTCTTCAGCTTTTCTTCATTCCGCGCCATAATAAAAACAGTAGCTCCGCATTTCGCAAGTTCCTGCGCAATGGCTTTTCCAATTCCAGCTGAAGCACCGCCAACTAAAGCCGTTTTACCTTTTAAATCTATCTGCATCGTCATTAATGTTCTTTGCAATAAATATAGGTTTTAAAAGGGCAACCCCGAAAAAAACAAATGTGAAAATTAGATTATTCCTTATCGTTCTTCGGATATCCTTCGGCGTCTAGATCATCCCGATAATCCTCTTCATCTTTTGCCAATTCCTCATCCTTTTTCGACACTCGCAGATTCGACGCATCGGTAATCCGCATATTATTATCTTCCAGATTATCCTCCCGCAACTCGTCTAAATCTGCATACTCATCTCCTACATAAGGATTTGAGGAATCATAGGTAGAGTCGTCGTTTTCCGCGCCCTCACTGAGCGTATCGTAATTTGCAGGGTGATCCCAATCCGGATCTTTGTCGTTTACATCCAATTCATAGCTCGCATCTTCTTCGTTATACGCCAAGTCTCTAGGTTCGAAATTCGCGTCCTCTCCTTCTACATTCTTTTTATTCTTTTTCTCTTCCATGATGTTTTCTTTTTCATTGAATACTAAGAATAGAACCCCCAAATACAACAGATTGTTTTATATTATTTGGTAAGAAATACAACCCTTAAAGGTTGGAAATTAACAGAATATTAATTAGATTTACCTTAACAATTTATAAACTTTAAACCATGCAAACGAAAACAGAATACCTAATTTGGGACAAAATTGTCTCAAGTGCAAAAAGTCGTTTCGACGCGGAGCTCTATGCAAATAAGTTTAAAAATATGCAGCCCGAACTCTTCGACAAACTGGTTCTACACATTATTGTAGGGTTTGCATCGGGTGAAGATCATGAGTCTATCTCCACCAACTTACACAACGAATTAGACCACCTAGGGATTGATGTACGCGAAGGAATTATAGATACTATTATTTCCGACAAACATATTGTCTTTAGTCCCGAGATATACGCAGCCTACCTAACTTTCTCTATGCTTGAAGACGGGGCATCGGAAGCGGAGGTTCTAGGTTATGTTTGTGATCTCCTGGAAAACCCACACATCTACTAATCAGTACGCTAAATCGACAGTGAAAAACTGAATATAAAAGTTAATCTACCTGCTATTTCTGCGATAACGCCTAAGAAAAACTAGCTTTTTTTTGCGTAACTTTGCACCCATATGGAAACTGTTGTTAGTGGTATTAGAAGTACCGGAAAATTACACTTAGGAAATTACTATGGAGCGCTGAGCAATTTTGTGAAGATGCAGGATGAATATAACTGTTTCTTTTTTATTGCTGATTTACACTCCTTAACGACTCACCCGACGCCGCAAGACCTGAATAGCATGGTCCGCAACGTGGTGGTTGAATATTTAGCTGCAGGATTAGATCCTGAAAAATCTACCATCTATGTACAATCAGACGTACCTGAAGTAGCAGAGCTTTATTTATACATGAATATGAACGCTTACCTTGGTGAATTAGAAAGAGCAACTTCTTTCAAAGACAAGGTTCGCGCAAACCCAAATAACGTAAATGCTGGTCTATTGACCTATCCAGTGTTAATGGCTTGTGATATCTTAATCCATCATGGCGTTAAAGTCCCTGTTGGAAAAGACCAGGAGCAGCACTTAGAAATGACGAGAACTTTCGGTAATCGTTTCAACAGACTATACAATGTTGATTATTTCCAAGAGGCATTTGCTTTTGCTTATACAGACAAGTTGGTCAAAGTACCAGGCTTATCCGGACAAGGGAAAATGGGTAAATCAAATGGCGATGCAGACTGTATCTATTTATCCGATACGGAACAAGCAATCCGTAAAAAGATTATGCGCGCAGTGACGGACAATGGACCTACCGAGTTGAACCAAACAAAGCCCGAAGCCGTTCAAAATCTTTTTGATCTAATGAAGGTCGTATCTACAACTGATACGGTAGAGCATTTTGATGAACTATACAACAAATGTGAAATCCGTTATGGCGACTTCAAAAAGCAATTAGCCGAAGACATGGTCTTAGCGACAGCAGATGTACGTTCAAGAATCGAAAGCATCGGTCAAGACGATGAGTACATCAAAAAAGTGGTCAAAATGGGTGCTGAAAAAGCAGCAGCAAGCGCGCAGAAAACCATCAAAGAAGTTCGTGAAATCATAGGTCTTAAAAAACTGTTTTAATAGAAATTATGCATATAGCAATTGTTGGAAATATTGGTGCCGGTAAAACTACTTTAACAGAAAAACTTGCCAAACACTTAAACTTCGAACCTCAATACGAGGCCGTAGAAAACAATCCTTATCTAGAAGATTTTTATAGCGACATGAAACGCTGGGCGTTCAACCTACAGATCTTCTTCCTTAATAGCAGATTCCGTCATATCGTAGATCTTCAAAATCGTCAGATCAATATGATCCAGGACAGAACCATCTATGAAGATGCTTACATCTTTGCAGAGAACTTATATGATATGGGATTGATGAGCGCTAGAGACTTTGAAAACTACAGCGACATTTTTCAATCGATCATCCACTACATCAAACCGCCGGATTTATTGGTGTACCTGAAAGCCTCTGTTCCTACCCTAGTGAATAATATCCAAAAACGTGGTAGAGACTATGAATCAGGTATCCGTCTAGACTATCTTTCTAAACTAAATGATAAGTACGAAAAATGGATCGGGAACTACAAAGAAGGAAAACTTCTAGTCTTAGATAAAGACAACTTAGACTTCGCGAACAACCAAGAAGATCTAGGAAAAATAATCCAAAAAATCGAAGCTGAATTGTTTGGACTTTTCTAAAGAAAAACTTACAACAGCATAAAATAAGCATATCATATAAGCCAGAACTACGTTCTGGCTTTTTTTGAATGTGCATCATTTAAATTTCCGCGATGAACGTTGCTTCTCTCAGCGTTGCTGTCAAAAGACATAATTTGTATGACAAAAAAATATAGAGTTCCCTCTCCCATTCTAACTCATTTGTAGAAAATTGGCTAAAGAAAACGGAGCAGATTTTAAAAATGCGGTATCTAATATCTATTTTTGGGTATGAAAGTTATTGGAATAATACCAGCGCGCTACGATTCCACGCGATTCCCGGGTAAACCCTTGGTCGATATTGGCGGAATGACCATGATTCAACGTGTTTATAATCAGGTTAATCATGCGAGCAGTCTAAGTGAAGTGGTGGTCGCAACAGATGATCAGCGAATTTATGACCATGTAAAAAGCTTCGCCGGAAATGTCGTCATGACGAGTAGAGACCATCAGTCGGGTACCGACCGATGTGCAGAGGTGATACAGAACATCTCTGGTTTCGACACTGTGATTAACATTCAGGGCGACGAGCCTTTCATCGACCCACAGCAAATTGACCTGTTGGTTTCATGCTTTTCCGATCAAGATGTGCAGATTGCCACATTAATAAGAAAAATAACAGAGTTTGCCGATTTAGAAAACGTCAATAAACCAAAGGTTGTATTGAACGCGAAAAATGAGGCTATTTACTTCTCCAGACAACCTATTCCATATTTCCGGGGAAAAGAGATGAAGAGTTGGTTAAACGACGCAGAATACTTCAACCATATCGGTATCTATGGATACCGCGCAAACGTGTTGAAAGAACTTACGAAACTTCTCCTTTCCAATCTGGAGCGCATTGAATCGTTGGAACAATTACGATGGATTGACAACGGGTATAAAATCAAGACGGCAATATCCAGTCATGTTAATGACGCAATTGACACGCCAGAAGATCTAGACGCTATAAAAAGAAAGTACTTTAATGTGTAATATTATTGCCTATGGTCTGTATATCGGATAGTAGGCAATAAGTTTAAAAGACGCTCATAGTCGGAAAGACTAAGTTTGCCCATAGCGGATATAGCTTCTTTCAAGTCTGCGAACTGCGATTCGGTACGAATTCCCACTACGACACTTTTCACTGCATCATGTAGCAAGGGATATTTGAGCGCAACAGCAAGTGCCGGCACTTCCAAATCCTTAGCTATTGCATTTACCGCCTCTTGGGCAGCTTTAACCTCTTCCTCCGTAAACTCCAAGTATTTTTTTGCGGGTTTATCAATTAACAGCCCCTGCGCTAAGGCACCACGTACAAAAACCGCTACCTTAGCTTCATTTAGAAGATTTAGGTACTCCTCAGGCCGACGATCCAGCAAAGAATATTGCATTAGATTACTGGAAATATTGGTTTCTTCAGCATACTTTAAAAATACATTGGGCCGTATAGAGGAAATACCGTAGGCTTTAATTTTACCCTGCTCTTTCAGCAACTCGAAAGCCTCTATAATTTCATCGAAGGGATCGTCGATAGTACCGCCATGCAATTGGTAGTTATCAATATAGTCTGTTTGGAGATTGCGAAGGCTCACCTCAACAGCTCCGATAATATAGGATTTCGATGGAGCCCAGTCCCAACCAGATCCGTCTGCGCGCCATTTGTTACCGACCTTGGAAGCAATCGTCCAAGCAGCACGATTCTTCTTTGTGATTTCACCAATCAACTTCTCATTCTCGCCCTTGTCATACATATCCGCCGTATCGATATAATTGATGCCCAAGTCAAGTGCCTGATCCAATATATTACTGGCCAATTTCACGTCTTTGAAATCCAAAGACATGGCACCTAAAGATAATTCTGAAATTTGTATGTCGGTATGAGAAAGATTAGATTGATTCATGAGGTTCCTTGCTAATAATTTTTAATAATTCAACTTCGAATATTAAAGTGCTGTAAGCAGGAATTGGTCCACTGCTGCGTTCGCCGTAACCCAAGTCATAAGGAATAACAAAACGAGTCTTCCCTCCTACTTTCATCGTTGGAATGCCGATAATCCAGCCTGGTATCGTCCTACCAATTTCAATATCCAGGGGCTCATTGCGTTCATAGCTATTATCAAAAACAGTCCCGTCTGCAAGCGTCCCCTTATAATGAACAACTACCATATCATTTGGTTTGGGATGTAAGCCCGTTCCTTCTTGAAGTACCTGATATTGCAGACCTTCCTTAGTCGTAATGACGCCGGGTTTCTTTTTATTCTGATCTAAATAAGCCTGGGAGGCAGCTTCGGATTTTGCAATCTTTTCCTCGCCTAGTCGGTTTAGACCAGACCGTATGATCTCATTCGTCTGAGATTCCGTAAATCGTTGATCTTTCTTTTCTAGCGCTTGTTTGATTGCCTTTGCGAGTACATCTTGATTCACCTGGAAATCCAGTTGTTTTAAATTCCTACCCACATCCAACCCCAAAGCATAGCTTAAAGAATCATTTGCAGTTTTTAAAGATTGTGCGGACGTGTTTAGTGCGAAACAGATGGATAATAATCCAAGTATTAATCTCATTCTTAGCTGTGTTTTTTTATGATCTTCTCCACAATATCAGCAGTACAGTCCGGGTAATCGACGGTAACTCGAGACTTGGCATTCAGCCATGCCTCCATATCATATTCGTATTTCTTTTTTAGCGATTTAACGACCGGAACACCGATTTCCTCTAGGGAAGCGGCATTCAAATGCTGCTCATATTGGTTCTTCATAGGTATAACCAATAATTTCTTTCCCAAATATAAGGCTTCAGCGGGGGTTTCAAAGCCTGCACCACATAAAATACCCGAAGCACTTGCCATACTTTGAACAAAAGCATCGCTATTGATGGGATTTATGGAAACATTTTTTTGCTTGAATGGTCTCTTGTTATGCTTGGAATAGACTTCCCACTTAATATCGGGAAACCGCGTCAATTGTTTAATGAGGTGCGCATCATCGTATGAAGGCAGATAGACGGTGTAATGACCATTATCTACCCTGTCTAATTGACGAACAGATTGTCGGATTACAGGCGTAAAGATATGGCTAGCATACGACTTGAAATGGAACCCATAGGAATTGGTGGAAGGCGCATAGTTTTTCATAATGAACTTGCCTAACATATCGGCTTCTTCAGGCTTCGGACTTGCGGGATCGAATGCGCCGATTTGATGGCTTAGTCCAATGCAAGGCTTTTCCTTGAAATAACAGCCCCATGCGGAGATAGGTTCAAAATCGTTGATCACCAAATCATAGTCCTCAACCGGCACCGAGTTCACTTCCTTGACGAATTTGCGAACCGTAGAGGCCATAAAGGTTTTCCATAAATCTACACCGCCGGATTTACCAAAGATAAAGCTTAAACCATGGTATCGATATTTGACTTCGAAAGGTAGTTGAATATCCGCTTGGATACCACTTACTAAGACGTCCACTTGACCGTGGGCTTGCAGGCAGGGAATAACGTCAATTGCCCTTGTTAAATGTCCATTTCCTGTACCCTGTACAGCATACAAAATTTTCATCTACAGCTTGATTGAGCCTCAAAGTAACGAAAAACGATTAATAACTTATCATTAAATTCATTATTCTTTTATTAAACATAGCTATATTTCGATAAACCGATGTTCGAACAATGAAAACGCTATTCGCAGCTGTTCTATTGATTCTTTTTGCCGCTTCCTTACAATCCTGGGGCTTTTTTGCGCATCGTACTATAAATAAGCACGCTACATACTCCCTACCGTCAGATTTAGCACCGTTCTTTAAAAAGCATCTGTATGCTATTACCGAAAAAGCGATCAACGCCGATAAACGAGTTTATATAGACAGCGCAGAGTCCACCCGGCATTTTATCGATCTGGATCGTTACGAGCACTTGTCCGATTCATTGGTAGTACCTTGGTTCAAGCTCAATAAAAGGCTACAGCAGCATGATTTATTGAAGCGAGGTATTGTTCCCTGGCAGATAGATCTAACCTATAGGAAGCTTCTAAAGGCATTCCATCAGAAAAATACGAAGGCTATCATTCGACATGCTGCCGATCTGGGGCATTATGCTTCAGATGCGCATGTCCCTTTGCATACTACTAGTAATTATAATGGGCAACTGAGCGGGCAAGTCGGAATTCATGCGCTCTGGGAAACGCGCTCGCCCGAGCGCTTTATGCATTCCTATGATCTATATGTGGGAAAGCCTGTTTACATAGATAATGTAGTCGAATTTGCGTGGAATGCCGTACATGAAAGTCATGCACTATTAGACTCTGTTTTTGAGTTAGAAAAAAAGGTAAGCGCTAGCATGTCTCATCGGATGAAGAAAAGCTATGTCCTACGAAATAATTTATTAATGTTGAACTATAGCGACGAGTTTTGCGAGCGATATCATGAGGCCATGAATGGCATGGTCGAGCGGAGAATCCGCAAGGCAATACATGCTACGGCATCACTTTGGTATTCGGCGTGGATCGATGCCGGACAACCCGATCTAAGCAAACTTGCCCCATTCGAAATAAAAAAGGATAGCATTCCATATCAGCGTCTTAGTCCGAAAGGCCGCGAAGAATGGCATTAAGGCTTGGCGATTTCTAGTTTTTATTTACCTTTGAGAAATTTTTTTCTATGTTATCGAAGAAACTTTTACTAATATTTAGTATTACACCAAGCTTCTTATTAGCCCAACAGAACGACACAACCCAATTAAAAGAAGTCATTATTCAAGAGAACAGATTGCTGATTCCTTTTGATCAACGTAATAGAAACATTCAAATTATCAGTCAAGAAGAAATACAGGCTTTGCCTAGCACAAGCATCAACGAAGTATTGCGCTATGCAGCGGGCGTTGACATCCGTCAGCGTGGCCCATTCGGCACACAAGCCGATATCGGAATCGATGGTGGTAGCTTCGATCAAACCCTGATCCTGATCAATGGTGTTAAATTGTCTGATCCACAGACAGGACATCATATGCTTAACTTGCCAGTGCCGCTATCGGAGATTCAGCGCATTGAAATATTGAGAGGACCTGTATCTCGCATCTATGGAATCAATGGGTTAACAGGCGCCGTTAATATCGTGACGAAACAGGCTGAATCTAACAGTGTATTTGTGCAAGTCAATGGCGGTAGTTCTTTTAAGAAAGTCGAAGAGGAAGCTGGGAAGGACGGCATTTACTACGCGAATGGTCTGCAGTTAGGTGGCTCTTTTGTTAGAAAGACACATCAGCATCAGCTTTATTTTGGAAAAGAACACAGCAACGGGCAGCGCTATAACAGCGGTGCCGACAATAAAAAACTGTACTACCAAAATCAGATAAGCCTAGCACCGGACCACCGCATCCAAATGATGGCCGGATACATCAATAATGAATTCGGTGCAAATGGATATTATGCTGCTCCAGGCGACAAAGAGTCGGAGGAATTAGTAGAAACCGTGATCTCGAGTATTTCATCGCACCATCAATTAAATAAGTGGTACTTAAGTCCTCGTATCAGCCATCGCTACAACGAAGACGACTATCGTTATTTTCGCCACGATCTAAGCAAAGGACGTAGCAAGCATTACACCCAGACGTTAAGCACCGAATTGCATGCTCGCTATCAAACGGCCTTAGGCGATTTAGGAATCGGTGCGGAAGCCCGGTTTGAAGATATCAGCAGTTCCAACATCGGGAAACACAGCCGGGAGAATTATGGATTCTTTACGGAATTTAGAACTACTAAATTCGATAGGTTTGATATCAATGTGGGGGCTTATGTCAACTACAATAGCGATTATGATTGGGAAGTATTCCCAGGTATCGACATCGGTTTTCAAGCAACGGACAACCTGCGTCTTTCCGTAAACAGTGGAACAAGCCAACGCATTCCTACATTTACGGACCTTTACCTTAATCAACGTCCTGGTAATATTGGAAATCCTGATCTAAAGAGTGAATCCGCATGGCAGAATGAAATCGGCCTGCAGTACACGAGAAACAAATTTAGCTTCCAAGCAGGATACTTCTATCGCGATATAAACCGATCTATAGATTGGCTTAGAGCGAGTACCGATGTTCCATACCAAGCTCAGAACTTAGGCAATAATAAAACCCATGGTGTTTATTCCAATCTAGGTTATAAGACCGCATTTCGAACTGATCAGCATATGATGGTAAACTTAGCGTATACCTATTTAAATCCTTCGATTATAAACGACTATAAGAATACGATAATCAAATATGGTATTGAGAGTTTAAGACACCAGGGACAGGCAACGGTGAGCTATTCATTCAAAACATGGTCGATTACTTCTGCCAATCGGTGGTTGGAACGCAGCTCCTCCAACTCCTATTTTGTATCAGATTTACGCTTAGCATACTCCAAAAAGAGTATTTCAATTTTTGCGGATATACAGAATATCTTTGATGAAAAGTATATTGAAGTTGGTGCTGTGCCAATGCCTACTCGATGGGCAAATTTGGGATTACGATATCAATGGGTTCAGCGATAAGAACAGAATTAACAAAAGATAAAAAAAGGGGATCTCGTTAAAAGATCCCCTTTTTTATGCTTAGAAGCAATTATAAGGACTATAATTGTTTGTCTAATTTCTCTGCTAGAACTGATTTTGGTACTGCACCGATTTGTTTGTCAACAATCTCACCGTTCTTGAAGAACAATAATGCAGGAATATTACGGATACCGTAACGAACGGAGATATCCGGGTTGTTATCCACATTCACCTTACCAACTACTGCTTTTCCTTCGTATTCAGTAGCAATTTCGTCCACTAATGGACCAACCATACGACATGGACCACACCATTCAGCCCAAAAATCGATAAGCACTGGTTTATCTGATTTTAACACAACCTCTTCGAAGTTGCTGTCTGTAATTTCTAATGCCATATTTATTTAATTAATTTATGATTTATAGTTCTAAATATAAACAAAGATAATGAATACCCTTGTATTGCTATTTGTTCTGTGTTAACATTTTTTCTATTGGCTATCAATTTAATCTATAATTCACGCCTTCCAGAGCCTCTAAGCCATCTAAAAACTCGTTTGTGATAAAGATTTTACGCTTTTTAACCGGCATTTCGATGGATAGCTTATCCTGCTCGTCCATGATTTTGAACTTTAACTGACAATTTGCCTCCTGTCCTTCCACCTGCGTACAAGAAATCAACTGATTTAGAGTACTCATAAACTCCGTGTCGAGCACATGCAGCGGAAATTGAATAGTGAAACTCTTCGCCATCTTCTCGCGCAGATCCGACAAAAGTTGAATATTCTTCAACTCAAAGCCCCAGTTGCCAACCTGCTTGAAGCGTTCCTGAACAAGACCACGGATCTGTACAAAATACCCTTCCTGAAGATATCCTTTAAACTTGACGTAATCTTCACCGAATACCATGATCTCGTATGAGTCCCAATAATCCTCAATGATAAATGACCCGAATGGCTTTCCGGATTTCGCTACGCGATGATTCGCCAGCGCGATAATTCCGCCCAATACGACCTCTTTATTCTTGATGCGATTGAAATCTAACAGAACCTCCTGATCAACTTCAGAAGCTTTCGCCTTATTGATTAACTGTAAGTCGGTTACATTGTTTGGACAAAAATGTCTCAATTCAAACTTATAGTTATCTAAAGGATGGCTGGTTAGGTAAATCCCGATTACATCCTTTTCATATTTCAATTTTTCAATTAAGCCCCATTGCGGACATGGAGTTAAGCTCGGTTCGGGTAATTCCACCGCTCCGCCTGCCCCAAATAGACTTACCTGTGCAGAGTTTTCATTCTCCCTGAATTTATGTGCGAACTTCAACGCTTTTTCTATACCGCTAGGATTGTCCGAATCGGAGTAAAAGTACTGTGCACGATGGGTATCAGAAAACGAGTCAAAGCCGCCTCCATACGCAAGGCTTTCGAAAGCCTTCTTATTGATCATTCGTAAATCAACGCGCTTCGCCAAGTCAAAGATCGACTTATAAGGTTCGCCTTCTCGGCTCTGAACAATAGTTTCTACCGCCCCGGCACCAACACCTTTCACTGCTCCCATACCGAAGCGAATCGCTCCTTCCTCGTTTACTGTAAATTTATAATGCGACTCATTGACATCTGGTCCTAAAACCGTTAAGCCCATTCTTCTACACTCTTCCATAAAGAAAGTTACCTGCTTAATATCGTTCATGTTGTTCGATAAAACCGCAGCCATATATTCCGCAGGGTAATGCGCTTTTAAGAATGCCGTTTGGTATGCAATCCATGCATAACAGGTTGAGTGCGACTTGTTGAAGGCATACGATGCAAAGGCTTCCCAGTCGGTCCAAATTTTCTCTAATACTTTAGGATTATGTCCCTTTTCTGCGGCCTGATCGATAAACTTAGGCTTCATCTTATCCAAGACTGCCTTTTGCTTCTTACCCATCGCCTTACGCAAAACGTCGGCATCACCTTTCGAGAATCCGGCTAATTTTTGCGATAAAAGCATTACCTGCTCCTGATAAACTGTAATACCGTAGGTTTCGGCCAAGTATTCTTCGCAGGCATCGACGTCATACGTGATCGGTTCTATCCCATGCTTACGCTTAATAAAGGAAGGAATGTATTCCATCGGCCCCGGGCGATATAATGCGTTCATGGCAATTAAATCGGCAAAGACCGTAGGCTTCAGTTCCTTCATGTATTTCTGCATCCCGGGCGACTCATATTGGAAGATACCAATCGTTTCACCGCGTTGGAAAAGCTCATAGGTCAGCGTGTCTTCAATATCAAAAGCTTCCGGATCCAGATCGACACCATGGCGCAACTTGACGTTCTGCACGGTATCTTTAATCAAGGTTAAGGTCTTTAAACCCAAGAAGTCCATCTTTAACAGACCCGCACTTTCGACGACCGAGTTATCATACTGGGTAACGTAGAGGTCGGAGTCTTTCGCCAAAGAAACCGGTACGAAATTGGTAATATCGTCTGGCGTAATAATAACACCACAGGCGTGAATACCGGTATTGCGCATGGAGCCTTCCAATACCCTAGCCTGCTTAATTGTCTCTGCCTCTAATCCAGCGCCATCGGCTAAACCTTTCAATCGGTTAACCGCCTCTAGTTCTTCGCTGCGAAGCACCTCTTTCAGCGCCTTATCTTCCATATTGAAGATCTTGCTCAGCTTCAAATTGGGAATCAACTTAGCAATCTCGTTGGCATCCGCCAATGGAAGATCCAGCACACGCGCCGTATCTTTGATAGAGGACTTTGCAGCCATCGTTCCGTAAGTAATGATTTGAGCTACCTGAGACGAACCATACTTATCGATTACATATTGCATAACACGTCCACGGCCCTCGTCATCAAAGTCGATATCAATATCGGGCATGGATACACGGTCAGGATTTAAGAAACGCTCAAATAGCAAATCATATTTGATTGGGTCGATATTTGTAATTCCTAAACAATAGGCAACGGCTGATCCTGCTGCCGAACCACGTCCCGGACCTACCGATACTCCCATATTTCTTGCTTCTGCAATAAAGTCTTGTACAATCAAGAAATAACCCGGATAACCGGTTTTTTCAATCGTAGCGAGCTCAAAGTCTAAGCGTTCGCGGATATCGTCAGTAATCTCCGCATATCGCCTTGCGGCCCCTTTGTATGTTAAATCTTTTAAATAGGCGTTCTCTCCTCGCTTGCCTCCATCAACTTCGTCTTCCGCGTGTTGGAACTCTTCCGGAATCTCAAACTTTGGAAGTAATACTTCACGAGCTAAAACATAGGTTTCCACCTTATTTAAGATCTCATCGATATTGATAATGGCTTCCGGTAGATCTTCAAAAACCTTCTTCATCTCTTCAGACGATTTGAAGTAGTATTCCTGATTCGGCAATCCAAAGCGGAACCCCCTTCCTCTACCTTTCGGCGTAGAAAGCTTCTCTCCGTCTTTTACACATAGAAGGATATCGTGCGCATGCGCATCTGCCTTATTGACGTAATAGGTGTTGTTCGTTGCAATAATTTTCACCGCATGTTTGCGCGCCAACTGAATTATTGCTTCGTTCACACGATTTTCATCTTCCTGACCATGGCGCATGACTTCGATATAGAAGTCTTCGCCAAAGCGTTCTTTCCACCATAACAGCGCTTCTTCAGCCTGCACCTCACCAATATTCAGCAATTTACTTGGCACCTCACCCTGCAGGTTTCCAGAAAGAACGATTAAATCTTCTTTATACTTTTCGACTATCTCTCTATCGATACGAGGTACATAATAGAATCCCTCTGTATAAGCGGCAGAAGCCATCTTAGCGAGGTTATGATAACCGTTTTTATTCTTAGCCAGAAAAACAACTTGGTAGCCGTTGTCTTTTCTAGATTTATCTTTTCTATTCTCACAGATGAAGAATTCGCACCCGACAATGGGCTTGATCGGAACGCCATCGAAGGCTTCACCTTTTTCTTCGGCTTCCTTTTGCTTTGCTTCAAGATCTTTGTTATAGCCTAATACTTTATTCACGAAGTGAAATGCCCCCATCATGTTTCCATGATCGGTCATCGCCACAGCCGGCATCTTTTGTTTTGCAGCGGCCTGTACGAGGCTATCAATAGAAATCGTTGACTGTAATACAGAAAACTGTGTATGATTATGTAAATGCGCAAAATTAGCATTCGCCAATGCCTCCAGCGTGTCGGCATCGATTTTTACAACCCTCGGCGCTGGTTCTGTTTTCTCACGAATTGCGTCTGAAGCCGCTTTTAAGTTGACATGTTTTAAACCGACAGACTCGACGACCTCAGGGTGCTGCTGCTTAAATTCTACAAAATAGCCCGTATCAACCTGTAGTTCTTCAGCTTTAAAGACATTACGTCTTACCAGCTCAAAGAAACAGCGAGTGGTTGCTTCAACGTCGGCAGTCGCATTGTGTGCCTCCGCAAAAGGAACCCCGAATAAATAGCTATGTAATTCGGTCAGGTTTGGTAATTTGAATCGACCTCCGCGACCCCCAGGAAGTTTTAATAGTTCTGCAGTAACCTCCGTACAGGTATCCAAGATCGGCATGGACGCCATCGGACTATCGACCGAATAGCGATGGAACTCACAGCCCATCACATTGATATCAAAACCAATATTCTGTCCAACGACAAATTTAGCCTTCGCTAATGCCTCATTGAATTTTACTAGAACATCGGTCAATGGAATACCTTCCTCTTCGGCTAAGGCTGTTGAAATACCGTGTATCTTTTCGGAATCATAAGGAATATTAAAGCCATCAGGTTTGATCAAGTAATCCTGATGTTCGATCATCCTTCCCATCTCATCGTGGAGCTGCCAAGCAATTTGAATACACCTAGGCCAATTATCCGTGTCTGTTATCGGCGCATCCCATCTTTTCGGCAATCCCGTCGTTTCTGTATCGAAAATTATATACATAGTTTATCCCCTCTTGAACTAACAAAAATACTCAATAAAATCAATAATATTCCATAGGCGAAAGTAACATCAATATCATTATTGTTAACGCAATAAATACTAAGGAATTATGAACCAAAGACAAGTCATCAAGCAGTTAATGACTTTTGTTACCTCTTTCAGAGCCCTATCAAACCCAATCCGAAAGGGTTCTGAAAGGGTTATACATTGGGTTTGAAAGGGGTTTGAATAGTAGTTAGTAGATAGTAGTTAGTATTAAGACGTTATTTAGATATTAGATATGAGATGTGAGATATTAGAGTATGGCTATTATTTAGATATTAGATATGAGATGTGAGATATTAGAGTATGGCTTCCGAAGTAAGTAAGGAAGGAAGGATTGTTTTAAATGTTTGGTTTAGGAAGGGAATGTTGTTTTGAACGTTTGGTTTAGGAAGGAACGTTTGTCTTGAATCAGGAAAGAAAGGATTTGAGGATGGGCAGGATCGGGTGGAAAGATAAAAGGAATGTTGTCTTTGAACCAGGAAAGGAAGGATTTGAGGATGGGCAGGATCGGGTGGAAAGATAAAAGGAATGTTGTCTTTGAACCAGGAAAGGAAGGATTTAAGGATGGACAGGATCGGGTGGAAAGATAAAAGGAATGTTGTCTTTGAACCAGGAAAGGAAGGATATGAGGATGGACAGGATCCTGATTATACTTACATCCTTTCTTTCCTGGTTCAAAACAATACTCTAATGTCTAAAATCTAATATCTTATTTAAGAATAACCACCTCTACTCGTCTATTTTTTTGGCGGCCTTCCGGCGTTTTGTTGTCTGCTATCGGTTTTGATTGACCTAATCCTTTTGTTGAGATTCTAGCGTCTGCGATTCCGGCGTCTACTAAGAATTTCTTTACTGATGCTGCGCGTTTATCGGATAGCCATTGGTTATATTCTGCGGTTCCGGTTGCATCGGTATGTCCATCTACGCGTACTTTCGCTTTTTGATCTTTTAATACTTTCACTAATTTGCTTATCTCTTGTTTTGCGTTGTCTGACAGGTAAGAAGAGTTTGTTGGGAACAATAAGTCTGAGGAAATGGATACTAAGATCCCCTCGTCAGTTTGTTGTACATCCTTGAACTCACGTTTTACATTTTTCAGACCATCGTCGGTGCCGTCCTTGCTAACAACTGCGCCAGGATTCACAACCATAGATTGCTGCTTACAAGAAAAAAATGTTATGCTCGAAATTAAAATTAGTGCTAATAAATTGATGCGTTTCATGTGTATGGATTCTTTGTTGTTGCTGTAAATATAATATTTTATCCCTAATTATCTTACTTCTTAAAAAGCCTTTGTTCAACCGCTTGAATCTCAGGAATCTGCTGGTATAGTTTCCAGATAAATCCGGTCTTCGCGTTCTCTAATAACAAGGCGACGTTCGCTTGGTTACTAGCGACATACTCGTCGGACACATCATTGCTACGTAAGTCGACCCACGAGCGGAACCCGTATTCGGAGAAAAGGAAGGCTCCGAATTCGTGATACAGTGCATTCAATGATTTGATAGAGCGTTGGTTGTCTAAGAAAATACTGGCTACAGAAATTGCAGGGTTTATTCGGAATGTTCCTATGCTGTCGTTACGTTGTTGAAATCCCCAGATGTCGGAATTGCTGGTCCCCACTCCCATTTCATTGTCTCTACGTTTGACGACACGGGCATAACTGCCTACAACTTCCGCGAGATTATAGTCTTTCAATTTCGCCAACTTCGGGTTGATCGTTACGAAGGGTCTGTACATTTCCAATAAATTACCATCCGGTGCTCCAAAAGGCAATTCTACTCCATACATAATCGTATCTTGAAAGGCTGAAACACGGTATAAGGAATCCTGGTTGCCATGATCTATACCGTCAGGAAACAATGAATTTTGTCTAACAGAATCGCTCACTGTCGAATCGGCAAATAGGCTTGAGGTTACTTCAGCCCTGGAAACATACTTGCTTTCTATAGCATTTGAGAAGGACGCGATGGGAATGTTCGAGCGCGTCGAGGCCATGGCTAACATGTAGGCATTAAGCCCCAAGTTAACTCCTACAATAGGCTCGGAAACGAAATACTCATCCAGCATATCTACGTTGGAACGTAGTGTCTGCGGATCATATGGCATCGTAACTGCTTTCCAGTCCATCCGCTCCCAAATATCGCTGATGCCTCTTCTAATCTCTTTCTCTGCTTCATCGTCACCTTTTAGGTATTGCCTAACAACGAGCAATGCCTCCATGATGGCCGCGGATGATTCTACATCGTACTGAGGTCGACGGTCGAAGTATTCAGGGATACCCTTACGGCCGTCGTAATAAGATGGGAAGAAGCCATGTTTATTCTGCGCAGTAGCTAAGAACTTCACGATTCGTTTAACGCGGCTAATAAATAATGGACGAGAGATGAAATTCTTTTCTACGCCTACCATTAAACTAAGGATTGCCCCTCCTGTTTCCTTTACCGATACAATCGCTTTTTCTTTCATTCTAAAGGGCATATGCATGCCCGTGTTGATATCATAGTTCTCTACGAAGTAGTTGATATGCGCAATCTGAATCAGTGAGAAAAGCTCATCATCAGATATCTTTTTTGGCTGTACTTCCTGCACCGCAGATAGAGGTGATTCCTTGTAATTATAATCAAGCCAAGCGATCTTGTAGTAATACGTTTTATCCAATACCGGCACGTAGTCCAAACAGCGTTGCATGTAGGTAGGGCGTATAGAAATCGGTACGAAATCTTTGTTATCCTCGGACCTGTAGATCTTCACATAACGGATGCTCTGCGTCAAGGGTACTTGCCATTGCAAATCGACATGATTGCCATAGGCTGTAGCTTTGGCTAATACTGCAGCTGATGTTAAAGGAACTTTTGAATAGTTTGCCGGAAGGAACTCGATTTGATCCAGAAAGAGCTGATGCGTGCTTTTAGAATCGTTGAGCTGTCGTAGGATAATTCCAGAGATATGTTCTTCGACATTTAATCCTGCGAATTCTTTGACAGGAATACGAACATCCAGCCAGGCATCTTTTTTGAATCCTTGCACGTAATTTCCTATCGCTAAACTTACCGATTGGTTATCGCGCTGCTTGATGGAAATCGATGGCAAATGTTCGGATTTGGTATTCCCCGAGCCTACATAGAGTTTGAAGCTCAGGACATCATCATTCGAAAGTCGATAATGGAATTTCTGGCGACTATAGCGAATCGTCACATTCCAATCTCCTTGGGGATGGGAAAGATAGCGCAAGGATAGCGCGTTACCAGGCGTAAAGAATAGCGTATCCGATACGAGAAGATGTTTATTTACATTCTCTACCCAGCTCTTCCCACTATAATCTACCAAGCTCCGGGCATACGTGCCCTTTACCAGGCTGTTATCAAACACCACCTCCGGATATGTTTCTGCATTTGCGGTCGATCCAAACAAACAGAACAAAAGAATAGGAATTAGTTTAAGTCGCATAAGGCAATAATAATGGACAAAAATAGCGAATTTTCCCTCTAGAAACGAGTTTTAACATTGAATTCAAGGTTCGTGATAAAATTATTACGCACATTTTAAGCCTGTTGCGATAAAAGGGTAAGAAATATTTTTGCAGTTTCTGTTTTCTCTCTATATTTGCAGCACGTCAAGCGAAAGTAGCTC